>NZ_CP040304.1 GCF_013393945.1 Nostoc sp. TCL26-01 | reverse complement strand
TTTAATCTCTCCTTCAACTTTTTATTCAATATGTTTACTCAATAAATTAAGATTACCGTTTATTACCGTTTATTACCGTGTCTTTTCCATGCTAGATGTATTTTTTAGTTGATTACTGTCTTTTAATATATAAGAAATTATAGAGAAAAATCATAGTTATTGTAACAATACCTTCGCCAATTTATGAACTTTGAACCCTAATTGAAAGGGTGTGAATACGACCCAAATCTATGAGCTTACGGAAAATTTTAGCCAACAAAATAGGCTCAGGTTGTTGAGGAAGCATTTTAATGGTTTCGTGGACATATTGAAAACCTCGACAGTAAGCCTTGAGGTCGGCAATGCCACAACCAGGATTACAAAGATGGAAATCAGTCAGAAGCTAATAGGACAAATTGACCATAAAGAATGAGAGGTTTGTTGCATTAGTCACTGCCGTTTGACTCTTAGTCATTAAATCTCCCAATCCCCAAAACTGCTTGGCATCACGGAAATTAAACTCAATTTGGAAAAGTAGTTTTTAGTAGTTAAATAACTGCTCATAGGGGTCAAATGAGCATCCGTGCAGAAACTTACGCTAAGGCTGAAAACCTTACTAAATAAGCATTCTGCAAATCGATATTTTTGGGAATTCTCGATGTACCAATTAACCTATAGATTATTTAGTGCAACAATTTAATACGGCTCATCTTGGGTTTGAAGCTTCTAAATTTCCGAGACTTCAATTGGTACAGTTTTATTCCTGGCGATCGCCTACGGCGGGCGGGTACGCCATCGCAGTATTAAAAGTGCCTCATCAAGTCCTTAGCGTAAGTTTCGGTATCACTGCTGATTTCACCCCCAGATCAAGACTTTATGTGCAGCTAGCACGACAATATTTTCATCGACTAGCAGACCAGGGATGAATATTTGTGGTTGCTTTTCACGTACCTCTTCTGCCGAGTAGCCAGCCCATGCTGTTTCCCAATCCATAAGCGCAGATGCTTTATCTATCTTGACCCAACGCACATCTGCAATCCTTTTATCTGGTTTTAGCAGCGATGCTGTCCGCCTAATTGGGAAATCTCTGATTAATGAAAATCGACAAATAATTCAGAGCTAATAGAATAATAATGTATTGAGCCGCATATCTCGGCTAAACACCAATTAAAACTTTTGATAAATATTACAGTTTTACGCTGCTTAATTGTATAAACTCAAGCTTAAAGTGATAGCTACCACTCGAACCAAATTCTTGACAAGTAAGCAGAGACCTCCTGTAAAAGTGAACATGAAATATCACTTGTTGAATCATTGAATAAGTTGAAAAACTTTCTAATTTTCAACTCATCCTCATCTAAAATTTTCAGTATTTCATCAATATTGCTTTGCTTTTTATTTCTCATGACTTACCATAATATGCTTTTTTTTTGGGCAAATACACCATTGAAACACAAGTCACTTATAAGCTGAATGTGCTTCTTTATAAATCTTTTACTGCTGTATAAATTAAATATTACTGACTTTCTAGCTTTGGACAGGAACAATTCTTTGGCAGTTTGTGTCTTATTTTTGCATAAAATATATCTAAAATCTATTAAAAGCACTTTGCTTTACAAAAGTTTAACATTAACCAAGAGGCTTTACCATTACTACGGAATATATACACTATACTTATTTAATAAATCTGGCCAGATAAAAAATAAACTTCATATATAACAAGCATTTTAAGGATTTAGTGAATTTTTACATATTAAAAATAAAAAATTAAAACCTTGATATTAACTGAGTTCTCAATTCTAAAAAGGTTAAGGGACTTCCAGAAAGTGAAATATACAACTAATAAAAATGATAATCATTATGATGCGGAAGGGATAGGTATCTATACAAATTAACGGATTCATTCAAAAAGTTGTTGAAGGCGTTCTCGTAGCAATCGTACAGAAACTTACGCTAAGACAAACTTTGCCTAAAAGAGAACCTAGTTAGCACCTTTTGAATCAGCTATGCCAACAGAATATTCGACGCGGCCCTTGGGGGAAGAAGGGCTTGCTAATTACGTCCAGAGATTGCGAGGTCATCTTTCTTTAACCCAAAAAGAGTTGAGAGTCATTAAAAAGCTTAATCCGATTATTCGGGGACAAGCGAATTACTTCCGAGTTGGGGTAGCCTCAAAAATTTTCAATTCTCTTGACCATTGGTTATATGAGAAACAGAAAAAGTATGCCAAACGCACTCATCGAAATAAATCTGATAGCTGGCGTAAGGCTAAATACTGGGGAAATCTAAATCTTGATAGACCATTTGACCGATGGGTTTTTGGTAATAAACAAACCGGAGCCTAGTTTATGACTTGCTTGAGCCGGATGCGTTGCAAAGCGCAAGTCCGGTTCTGAGGGGGCGGGATTATAGCGATATAGTCCTGCTACCCGACCACGGTGATGCCCTCTATTCACTAAAATCCGAGTGGAGCTTATGGCGGTTGACTTACTGGTTAATTGTGTACACATATAGATGTAATAATGTCCAACTGTATAAATGTTGAAATGTAACTATGTAGAGGTGTATACATGAAAGTCGTATCAGTCATATCACGAAAAGGTGGTGTGGGCAAAACCTCAATAAGTATTAGTGTTGCTACTGCTGCGTCCCTAAAAAAGAAAGAAGTAGCCCTGGTTGACTTAGATCCCCAATGTTCAGCTGCGAAGTGGGGAGATTCGCGTGAGGCAGAATATCCGACAGTAATCTCATGTCAAGCACCGCGATTGGAAAATGTTCTGGAAGCAGCAAAGGAAAATGATGTGGATTTGGTGGTAATAGATTCTGCCCCGCACAGTGAATCAGCTACCCTCTCAGCTATACGTGCAGCAGATTTAATTCTCATACCCTGTCAACCTTCGATTTTAGATTTAAGGGCGATCGCTGACACCATTGATTTAGTAAATTTAGCCAAGAAAACTGCAACAGTGGTTTTGAACGCTGTCCCTACTCGCGGGTCGTTGGGTGATGAAGCGGCAGAGGCGATTAAGGAGTATAAAATTCCTGTCGCACCTGTCAGAATTTTTGAAAGAACAGCCTTTGTTCGCTGTCTGTCCGCAGGGCTTTCTGTGACGGAATATGAGCCGAAGGGCAAGGCCTCCGAGGAGATTTGGCAACTCTATAAATGGATTTGTAGACAAGTTAAACTGTAGACAAGTAGATATGTAGTTATGTAGACCTGTATACAGATGGTAAGAAAAACTAATCTTGCGGATTCTTTAAAGAAGGCATCCGAGCCTCAAAAGTCAGTGAAACCTAAAACCACTGAAACTGAAGAGGTGGAGCAACCCCGTAGTAAAACTGAAGTGCCGCCGAGCCGAGTGGGTAAAAGAGCGATCGCTGGTCATTTTGATCCTGCTGTTAGTAAACAGTTAAAACAACTAGCACTGGAGGAGGACAGTACAGTACAAAGATTGTTAGAGGAGGCGTTAAACGATTTATTCTCAAAGTATGGGAAGCCGCCCATTGCTTAATGGGCATTGAGCCTTGTGAGATTTTTTCAGTTTCGGGGTGAAATGAGCAATGATAATGAAATTTACGCGCTTGGACTTGATGAGTCACTTTCAATACCGAGTAGAGAAACAACAGAGAGAAACTCATGCAAAACACAGCTAACATTGAGCAAATAATCTTAAAAAATTTACGCCAGCTACCGCCTGAAAAACAGCAAGAAGTTCTAGACTTCACCGAATTCCTGCGGCAAAAACTTGCACCAAAAATGACAACATCTGAGCCATCCCTGCGAGAAATTGCGGCAATGACTTTAGCACAAAGACATCAGCACCTCGCTCAGTTCATTCCTCAAACCGCCGATGACTTTCTCACCAACCCAGAACTCACAGAATTTTCTGTATTAGATACTGAGGATTGGGAACTTGAACATGACTAACCCCAAACGTGGTGAAATTTGGTTAGTCGATCTCAACCCGACTAGAGGGCAAGAAATCCAGAAAACTCGCCCTGTGGTAGTTATCAGTGCGGAAATCTTTAACCCCATCCCCCTGAGAATCATTATTCCGATTACAACTTGGCAAGAGAAATTTAGCGCTCGCCCCTTCATGGTGAAAATTGCCGCCAGTCCTGAAAATCAACTTGAACGCGATTCGGCGGGAAATGTTTTGCAAGTTCGTAGCATCTCAACAGAACGATTTGTTAAACAGTTGGGGCAAGTTGCAGATGAAACCTTACAAGAATTGTTATCTGGTCTAATTATTTGCATTGATTATGAGCCAAGCCCATAGCAGTTAGTATTTTTCTAGTTCTCTGTGCTTTGAGCAGCCCCCTTTTTGATTAACAAGGGCAATTACTGACATACTGCATTACTGCATTAATTACTGCATTGAGTATATACTGTCTCAAAACATTAATTACAGAGTATAAGGAGAAAGTTATGAGGATTGGAGGCAAAAAGAAACAAGAGTCTCGTCTTTACACACCAAACGAGTTAAAAGAAAAGGTGGAGCGTGATATTAGAGAATTTTTGGCCAATCTTGAATATTGGGAATATGTGCCTGAGCTAAACGTTATGCGTCATAGACGTATGAATTACGATGTAGATTTTAATGAGATTACTGATGATGCTAGTTTGTGTGACTGGATTATGCACATATATAACAAGCAGTGGATGGAGGAAGACGCTGTTCTTGAGTTTCTCGATTTTGCATCACTTTATAGAAACAATAGTAAGAAAAATTATGACTCAGAAAATGTTAAGAAGTATTTAAAGTAATAGGCACAAAAAATGAAGATTGACAATGTTCTTAAATATGATACTGGTGAGGTTGAGGGTTATTACACAATTGGACATGTTGACAAAGAAGAGTTTTGGCAAGAACTAATATTAAAGCTTGGAACACAAACTGTAATTGAGTTGACTTTACTAGCTATTGCTAGAGCTAGTTTCAAACTTGAGGAGTGTCTAAACACTAATGTGTTGTATGAATACTGGATTAAAAAAGATGATGGTGATTTAACATCATACTGTTCCGATGAAGTTGTTCAGGTTGAAGCTGATCATCCTAATTCAGTACCTATTACTTTTATCTGGTATAGGTAGCGATCGCAATGACAAATGACATCTCAGCCTATCCCCTCACCTGAGCGATCATCTACCCTAGAACCCCACAACACAAGCGAGAAACTGCACGGTTTGAGGTTGGTTTCTCAGTTGCCCGTGACGACTTGCTCAATGAACTTAGACTGTTGGGTGCAAAAAACTCAGTTATTTCTAGTAACGTACCACTCCGGCGGGATGGTTTACTGTATGCCAATTTTAGAGAACCGGACGATCCAGGCGTTGCAGTTTATTTCAGCATCAAGGACAAGAACTATAGTTTATGTTGCGTTCGCTGGTTGAAAATGAAAGATAACCTCCGTGCTGTTGGACTGCACATTGCAGCTATGCGCGGGATGGAGCGCTACACGTAGCATCTCAACAGTCTGAGATACTGTTTGACTTATGAAGCGTACCTTTAAGAAGAAGTTTCATCATCAACAATGACCAAATCTACTCCACACCTTGTAGCCGCTTGGGCTAATCTAGTATCAATCGTTGCTAGGGGCAATCCTAACCGCAATGCCAATTCTAAGTAAGCTGCGTCATAAGCAGCTAAACCTTCTTGTCGCCCTAGCATCAGCGTTGCATCTAAGGCGTTGGCATCAGTAGCCGTATCAACCAGGATTAATAGTGACTGTAACAAAGCAATAGCTTCTGATGATTGTTCAGTAGTCATGCGGTTACGCCGTTCAGCTACCAGTAGAACATTAGCAATCTCTAGTGACCAAATTCCTGGTACAAATGCTTCTGCATCCGGCATCATTGCCAGTATGCCATTAGCATAATCGTTATTTTCATCCACCAAACACCAGCTAATTGCTACAGAACAATCCAAAACAAACTGCATTAAAATCTTCGCCCCTCTTCAATCATGGAGCGGAGCGAGGTTTTATCTAGTGCCACTTGTTGCCGCAGTTCTTGCATTCTGGCAATTGCATTACTTATGGATTTTTTGGTTGTAGGCTTTCCCCAGGCGTTATATTGAGGTTCCACTTCAGATGATGTTGCAACATCAGTGTTGGGTAAAGGCTGTATAACCACCACTACCTCAACAGGAGTATCTTTTAAATCCGTAGGTGTCTGGATTTGCAAGATACCATCTGCCCCAATATGAGAGTGCAATTTCATCGTTTCCATATTCGCATCCAGTTACTCATACTTATTCTATGGGAGAAGTTGAATCTCTACCCGTTGATTAAGAGCGTGAGCGATTCTTTGCAGCATTGAAAGCGAGTATTCTTCGTAATCAGCATCAATAGCCGTGCAATTAAAGTTACAGATGACAAGTAAAAAGTTACTGTTTATACTAAGTAAAGTACCTACTCTACAAGTTAAAAAATTATAAGTAAATATTAAATAATAATTGGCACTATATATGAATGCTGACGAGTCAATTTTAAATTTAGAAAAGGTTGATTTTAAAAATAAACATTTGTTACCAGAAGATTCAGGCATTTATTATGTATTAGATGAAAACAATATAGTCTGGTATATAGGAAAAGCCAAAAATCTTAAAAAGCGATGGAATGGTAAAGCACACCATAGGCTTTATCAGCTATCATCACAAAGTAGAAAAAAGTTTTCTATACACTACAAGAAGTTAAGCGAAATCAATCTAGATGAAGAAGAAAAAAAATTAATAGCCAAGTACACACCGCATCTAAATAGTAGTCCAGTCAAGAAAAAAAAGGTTTTACCTGCTGAAAATCTGTTAAGAGAAACAATACTCAAATTACCTGATTTCTTAGTAGTTTTAGGTATAGAGCCACCCAGACAGATAAATAAAAATGCCATAACAACTGAGTGGTGGTCAAAAAAGAAACTAGCCGGACTACAAATTATTCATCTTGTGCTTGATTCCGAAAAGCTAATAGAGTTCACAGAACAAAATATAGAAATATATGGTGGTATATTACGTTACGCATTTGACACTAGAAAAGCTTATACTAACCTTTGGGAAGCACCACACAAGGAATATGTAAGAAGATATGGTGTAGTCCAGTCCAGAATTTTAGTGAATGGGTATGTTGTTGAAGTCAGTATGTTAGATAAAGTTAGTCAGATTTTAACTAAAACTAGAATGGGGACTTTAGTTGGTGAGCAAATAAAAATTGTAGAAGCAGATATATTAGATCAAATCAAAGCAGACCTAAAAATTCCAATTCCCAAAGATTTTGTCAATAAAATAAAACCTTACTTGCAAGACCCGATAAATTTAGTTTTTAATGATGACATAGATAAAGAAACTTTAGGAAAACAAATATACAAAATAAAAGAAGAGTATAAGCAAGGTCTTAGAGGAGTTGGTAGTAGAATTGCCAAACGAATTTCTAAAGGTGAATCCAATGCCTCATAAATCGCCAGCAACGTCACCAATGACTGTACTGTGAAAGAGAGTGTCAAAGCGAACCTGCGAAGGCTAGTCAAGCGTCTGCTGCGGAAATATGGCTACCCACCAGAGAAGCAGGAGAAGGCAACGGTGAAAGTGCTGCAACAGGCTGAGTTATTGTGTAGGGATTGGGCTGCGTGAGGAAAAGTGAGTTTTATCATCACAAAAGCAAATATATGCGCTAAACATAGATTTAAACCTTTTTTGTAAGTATATGCCCGTAGAAACCAAACTGTATTGCGTCCTCATCGCTAGTCCTAGAGATGTTAATGCAGAGCGAGACATTATCCGGGAAGAAATCGCTCGGTGGAACTCAATGCACGCCGATCTGCCAAGCAAGAAGCTAAAATCACCGAACAAGCAATTGGATTACCGACACAACCTATTAAAACTTCTCAGAATGTCGAAATTTCGTTTGAAACCTTGGCTGACGCACAGGCTTCTATGAAAAAACTACTTGAATCCAAGTTTGGGGTTCAAGATATGGAAGATATTAAGGAAAAGGAAATAGCTAAGATTCAATCGGTACTAAGCTCCCCTGAGTTAGCTTCTCTTTTCAATCAATCAGTAACCGCAGAAAGCATTTCGACAATCGTGCAAATAATTGAGACGGTAACTACTCCTTCCATGTATGCTATGGCGACACTAGGAAAATATGGAGACGATTCCTCAGTTAACTGGTTAGAGATTGTTGGTGATTGGGTTGAACGGCTGAGTAGCAGAAAGTTAGAAAGTGGATATACATGGGTCAGCTATATCAAGGCTTACCCTGGATTGCTTTTACTTTATGCATTAGGAATTTCTGCTCTACGTGCAGGCAATATAAATTTTTTACGAGAAGTTGCAGAGCGTCAAATTTATTCACGTGAGTATGACCGTGAATTGAACTTACTTGCTACAGTAGACCCAAGATATATCTTCTATAACAGCATCAGCAAGTTCATTGAACCAGGCTTTGACCGCAGGTTTACTCCTGTTAGCGACCATCTCTTATCATTGGTTAAAAATACACTGTACCCCAATGAGGAAGAAAATAAATATTTAAATTGGTTTGATTTATTTGAGTTTTTAATTTCATTAAAGACAGCACAAATAGGTGAGTCTCATCCTTATTTTGGCTCGTTTACATGGCGGAATGAGACAAATATATTTATCCTTAAATATATTCAAGACGCAGCATTACGGCGAGGTAAATATGGAGCAGCAATATCAGATTTATTTAATGGAGAAGCTGGTTTAATAGAAGCGGCAAAAAAGTATGATAGTATTGCCAACGAAATTAGCTGGGACTTTGGAAGGGCTGTTCCTCCAAAATATATAAGCTTGCTAATTCAAGTTGCAAAGCAAGGAGGAAGAATAACTAGTTATCGGCAACTATATGACCTCGTTAATCAGCTAAAAAATAGTTAATCATATCTTAACTTTATTCATTAGTTAGCATAAAGTTTATTTTTTTTTAATTCTTATGGCAATTATTATTTACCTCAAATTACTTACCAAAGTCGGACTCAAACGAATTTTTAGTTCATCTATTAACAACTTTGGTATTTTCTGGTTGCTGCTCGAACCAGCTGCGCTCTTTTTACCAGACAAACTGAATTTTGGCTGGACAGGCTACATTGGGCTGGCAATTACCTCCTTGATTCTTGCTGTCATCCAGCGCTTTCCTCGCCGGAGCTTTTGTAGTAAATTATCTTCTCCAGACTCAGAAATTGAAGTCAAAATCGGAGATATTTTTAATGAAGACGCTCATCTTGTCATCGGCGTGAATGATGTTTTTGACACCGAATTGGGAGAAATAATTAAGCCTTCCAGCGTTCAAGGACAGTTTCTCACGCGGGTTTATGGAAGCGACCTCATACGCCTCGATTCAGATATTGATGCAGCACTTAAACCACTAAACCAGCTACGTCAAGAAGATCGGAATAAAACACGAGGAAAAAATGGGCGGTATCCCATTGGCACAACCATAACACTCGGTACGCATGATAAGCGTTACTTTTTAACTGCTTACGGATACATGAATAACAATTTAACTGTAGAGTCTTGCTCCGACCATATCTGGCATTCGCTAAACAACCTTTGGCAAGAAGTTCGCCTTAAAGGTCATAGTATCAATGTAGCGATTCCAATCATTGGTTCTGACTTGGCACGCACTGGCTTACCAAGAATGGCACTAGCAAAACTAATTATTACTTCGTTTATCGTTGCATCTAAAGAAAAGTTTATTACAAAAAAACTAACAGTAATGGTATACCCAAGAGATTTAGACTCTGTAGACTTATATGAGTTAGAAGAATTTTTAATATCAGCCTGTTTTTAAAATATTGATAGTTAAACTCAATTTATTATGCTCTTATTTAAAGCGCACTTTCACTTGATGAATCTAAAACACATTTACCTTTTACTTGTATTACACTCATTTCTTTATGAGAGTTAAATTGTTGTATTTGTCCGCGAAAGTTTACTGATACAACATTTTTACTAATCAAAGAAATTTTTAATTCTAATATATGCTCAACTATATTATTAATTTTTAAAAAACCTACTGCCGCTAAACGTGCATTTATTAAAAACATCTGTGGTTCTGTAATCCATTTTTTCCATACATCAGTAATAATATGGCCTTTTGATTTTACGGAGTATTCGTTTCCTTGTGTAATATAGTTCAATGTTGATTGATAAGCTCTATCTGCACTTTTCGGAATTTCGTTTAATAAGAAAAAGCGAATCCGTAATTCAGCAATTTGCTCGGAAGTATAGCCATAATAATTAACAATATTGTAACTATACGACTGTGGTGTTGGCTTCAGCGTAACTATATAAGAAGTTTTACCTTTTATAGATTTAGTCTCAACACTTTCCACCTGCACCATAAATGCATCATTTTGGTAAACATAGATAATTTCTCTTCTGTTGTGAGAATGACTAATTGATTGTAGTTTGCGTAAATTAACCTCCTGTTCTGCGCTTAAAATTGGGATATTAAGAACAAGGTTTTTATTAGCACTCATTTCAACTAATTGGGTTTTAAATAAATAGTCATGAAGTAAAACCCAAGCTCCAGAAGTACTTATACTTTTACTTGTTTTAGGGTTTGATTTAGCAGTAATTTTATTATCTTTAAGAGTAGAACTTCGCCTTTTGGGTGTCAAATTGGAGCTTATGCTTATATCTAGTTGTTTATGGTCATCACAAGTCTTAAATTTACTTGCAGATACTTTCTCTTTTGATGATGACTTTGTACTCGTTTTTGAACTATTACTACTCTTGTTTAATCTTTGTTTTTTACGCTTATTTAGCCATAAAGTAATATGTTCGCGTAATTTATTGCGGAACTCAGAAGGGTTTTTGTACTCACGAAATAATCCCCATCCATTTTTACTATAACTATTTTTAAATCGCTTAACTTTTCCTTGCTGTTCTAATTCAGCTTTGGTTTTTAACCCTTCAGTCATTGACCGAAAATAAAACCATATTTCGGGTTGACCAATTCTATTAAAAGTTCTCTTAGCTCGTTTAAATTCTTCAATTGTTCCGGATAGATCACGCTTTGTTGGAGTTCCAACACGATTCCACATAATCCCAATAAACAATACGTAATCGGACATTTTGCCTATCTGCTCGTTGATAATGGCTTGACCGTCTTTACCATATCCAGGATAAGCATTCTCGGAGCGAATCACCTCTAATACAACACCTTTATCGGGAGCAACAGTACGATTTATCTCCTCGACAACTTTAACAACGTGATTTCTTTCCGTACTGACATCACCAGGAGAAGCAAGAAAAATTTTTAACTTTTCTACCTGTGGCATAACTATTTAATCAATTCTAGATCAATTCTGATATCGAATCACTCATCTGCTTTTGTAAACGCTGGCGATTATCATCATATTTCAATACCGTCTGCACTTGGGCGTGTCTGCTGAATCGCTGTGTAGCACGGTAGTTGCCATTGTTCAGATCCAAAACTGTAGTAATCGCACTGTGGCGGATGCGATGGGGTGACATCTTCTTAGTAATTCCCGCAAGCTTACATAGTCCATCCACCAATCGCCTGATTGCTTCCCCAGTTAATCTCGCTCCATTCTTGTGATAAGCCAGCACCGTAAAAAGCGGGTCATTACCCCGTTTTTTCTTACTTGCCTTAATCCAACTGGAGAGCGCCGTTGCCGTTTTATCCGATAGGTCAAGAACATCCTTCTGGCTACCCTTGCCTTTACCCAAAATTAAAAGCGTTTTATCCTTCGGGTTAAAATCACTCACATTTAAGTTGACTATCTCATTGCGGCGCAAGCCATTATCCCAAAGTAACCGCAGAATGGCATAATCGCGCTTGCCTTTTAAAGTGTTCTGGTCAACCAGGGCAATGACTTTAGCATAATCAGAAGCGGGAATGCCCGTAGTGTCCCGGTAGGTTTCGACCCTTTCACCTTTGACATCATCTAAAGAGAAATTGCAGACCCCCAACCGTCGCCCCATTTCCACCATCGACTTGATAGCACTAAGGCGACGATTTACTGTAGCTTCAGCCAGTTTTTTCTTGATGAGGTGCGCCTTGTACTTCAAAACCACAGCAACGGCGTGACGCTGTTCCAGGTGCAGAAACTCCAACACTAAATCCCGGCTGGGTTCTTTTTTGGCGACAAATAAGAAGAAATCTTTCAAGTCTTTCTGGTATTCGCGCTTGGTATTCAGAGATCGCTTATCCCCAATCAGCTGCTGAATTACATCAGGGTCATTTTCTAGGGAAAAGTCTTCACCGATCGCTAAGGCAAGTGAGTTTTCGAGAACGCTAAGGTTTTCGGGATGGATCGATGTCATAGCGCAGCAGAGATTGGGAAGTGGAATACTCAAGCTATATCTTAGTTGAAGAAGAGTGATTTTTACTCTAAATAGTGCGAAAACATATATTGTCGCACTATGTTGTAACGCAGTAGGATGTGGGGTTTGGAGAGTAATTGTCAGATGATTGACAGTTACCCCGCGCGATGAAGAGAAATTAAATTAGATGAAAGTGTAAGCGCTAACGATTTGACTAAGTAATAATGCTGTATGAGTCTGGATATTGTTGTTTTGCCCTAAGCTCACTCAGGAGAGTCCCGTCTTTGTGGTGAAGCATAGTCTTGGTTGAGTGATAGGCAGCATTATTCCCGGCGACGGGAATGGTGTCATGCCAATTTCAGCAGCAAGTTTTTTACGGTTTCTTACATTGTCGTTATTTAACTTAAGAGATTTTGATGGATAGGTGCATCAATTGTGATGCACACATAGCTCTAGTAGCAATCATACAAAAACTAACGAGATGCCTGCGTTCTGCTAATGGAATCCATAATTGAATTTAAAGCACTGTGAATTTCATCTCGCATCGCCTTACTTTTAGCCCTAATCCCTCCGCAGTTTTCTTCAATAGAAGTTAGATGAGCATTGAATTGCGAAAGGTAATCCAGAGACACTTGAATGCGTCGCAATTGAGATTCTAGGAACGCATAGTCAAATTCGGCATTAAAAGTTTTTTGAGCAGCTAATTGTTGATTGATAATTAAAAACTGGATGGCAACACTAAGCATTTCATGTGTGGTTGCTACCCACTGCCCTTGATCACAACTTCCTTGTCCCCAGTAACCAATCTCCTGCGCTAAACCTTCCCGACTACGGCTGAGGAATATTGCCGCAGATGCTTTGCGTTTTACCATTGCCTTGTTGAGTTGGTCAGCAATTCTTTTTCGACCCCAACTGACCGAGTCTCGATTTCTAGCCTCAATCACAATTGATAGGTCACAAGATGCGATTGAGTTAGCAGTAAATTTAATCAGGATATCGCCCGGTTCTTTGTCCTTACCGACATGAGAAATTTCTGCACTAGATAATTTTGACCACTGCTGTAATTCAACTACAATAGCTTCTTCGTAAGTCGCGCCTTTGGCGATTGTTTGTTCAAGTACAGACTGGATTAATTCTTTTTCCCGAATCTGTAGTGCAAGTTTCTCAACTTCCTGGGCTAGAGGTTTTACTGCATCCGCGACGACAGATTTTACAGATTTAGCTAAAATCCCATTTTCTAAAGTTACGTTTTTGAGGGATTCTATAAATATCCCTGGTATTGAGTCAGTTAGAATCCAACAACTCCTGAATCTTCCTCATGGCGACACCAAGAGTTGAGGAATCTTTTGAGATATCCATCTCCTGCTGAAACAATTTTTTTACTTCTTCTAATTGTTCACTAATAACGGCTCTAGTCAAATTAATTTGGGATTGCATGGGAGCTAAAATCTGCCCATTCTCTGTACCGATTTGGCTGACTAACCTTCTCTCCAATGCTTGTGGAATAATGGCAACTGCCTTATACAATTCCGCCAGTAAATACTCAAACTCCCGTTTGACGAATTCTGTATCGTTTCTATTTTGAACACGCTGTATGCAAAAGAAACCAATCTCGAATGCGTTAATGCAAGCCTGCTCATATTCATATACAGGAATTGAGTTGAGGTAATCCACCGCATCGTACAAACGAATCTCTAAATTACGGATAATAATGCAGTCGTCTCTCACTTCTATCTGAGATTGAATTTCTGACATATTTACACCAACATTTTGAATTACTACAAAAAAACAAGACAGATATTTGGCAGCGAATGTCTAAACATCGGCTCACATATCTGAAACTTACTGTCCGCGCTGTCTTTTGCTGTGTCAGCATTCCAGCCGATGACTGTCCATAATGTCTGTGCTGTCTATTTCTGGGAAGAAGGTATGAAAACGGGTTGAATATACCTCCAGACAGCAGACAGTATTGACCTAAATTATTTGAGTTGAATTACGCCTGACGCTACCCACTCTCCTAATTCCGCCTCAACGATTTCGTTGATAAACCTAACTAATTCATCAACGCTAAATCGCTGCCCTTTGACTTGGAAATTTGGCTGAATATCTTTAACTTTGGCTGACATACGATTTTAAATCTAGCTTTAACATCTGGCTGTTCAATAAAATCACTCAAAATCAATCGGCTTGCCATTAAAGTGTTGATGGATTCTAAATGCTTCAAACCAGCTTGGCAGAGTATATTCAACATCTTCTAGTTTGTTGCCCTGCGTATCCACTAGCCCATGTTTGATGACTACCCTAGACAGTGGCTTTTCACCATCGGCAGTAAATTTTTCCATCAAAAAACTGCCAGCTTTTCTCATTGCAGATGTGCCGTCTCCGAATGCCTCGTTAGTCCCCAAATGAGTAACACCGATGAACCGTTCTTTAGCTTTGCGGGTATCGGAGAATGTAGATTTGATAAACCGTTTTACAGTCTCCTCATCGATATCTTTCAGGTGGGTGAACTCATCTAACAAGAATTGTTCAGCTTGTTTTTCATCTAAATCTAGACTAATTCTTTCCAGCCTACGCTCATAGGTATCTTGCAGAACTTCGATAATACCTGAGTCATTGTCAGCTTTATTTTGAGCTGCTAGCAATGCCCAAACTTTACTATTAGCTCCATTTAAATGTCGGTCAGCAATTCTGAACACTGGAATACCCAAACAGTATTTGCGAATCAAACCAATGGCAACCGATGTATTAGTTTTACCTGTGCCTTGCTCCCCGATTATCCATAACGGTTTTGCTGCTGTAATTACTTTCCACAGCCAGCTGCCCTCATGAGATTTAAGGGCATCTATCAAACTAGTTTTCAATTTCTCGTCGCTCGTTGCTTGAGTAGTACCTTTACTATCAATAGCCGACGAAGAAATTTTTTCTAGTTTCTTCGTTGCTTCGGCTGCTGCTAGTTTGTTGTCAGTGATGTGTTTTTCGATTTCGGACAAGGTAAGCTCATGTTGTTTGAGAGCAAGTTCACCTTGTAAGCGTCCGTTGATTTCATCAAGCGCTTGTTCACCAGGGGGCTTCATCGCCTCTAAAACTTCTGTCGTCTCACGGGCGAGCGCTGCTTTAGTGATATCGGCTTGTTTGGATTTGGAAAATTCAGTTACATCGAGATGCTTCTCAACTAACAGGTCATTCTCAAGTGCCTTAACTTTGAGTAAAGATAACTGCGAATGAATAGCTTTCTCTTGTCTGTCGGTCAGAGATTTCGAGATACCATAGGCAGTCAACAATGCAGCAGTTCCCAATGCCCCGTAGCCTGTAGCCGAGCCATCTTCAGGGGGCATCACCCGAAGAAAAGTTATCCGCGAATCAAAAATAAAATTGCGCCGTTCTTGTTCGACAATCCAGCTAATGCCTCTTCTAATATTTTGCGCTTCGCAGGGTTCCTCACTGTTATGTTGAAAGCAGAATAATGTTTCTGTCCACTTAATGGAATCGTTCCACAATGGAACTGTTAACCCCAATCCCATAACAGTAAACGCACCCACCAAAAATGTAGATACCTTGCGTTCGGATTTTAGTTTAGTATCGAAATCTAAAATTTCTTGCATTGACTATCTCCAAACGAAACATATCAAAATAAAAAAAATAATCAGGAATCCAAAAGCTTCTATCCCGTTTTGAGCGGTATTTAAAAGTTCAGTCACGAACCTATCTAAATTCACTGATTTAGCCCAGTCAAGTAACCATGCAAGATTATGAGCAGTTGCAACAGCATCCATAATGAATGCGTTAACCGCAAAAATAGCCGCAAATATACTCCACAATCCAACCAATAAATTATTCTTTCTGTACATCTACGTTCTTCGGATTGACTGGGGCAATCCCACTATTGGTGTTCAGCTTAAGCAGAAGAATCAATATGAATAATGCCAGAGCAGCCACCAACGTAACCGCCATTGTTGGCAGATGAAACCCGCTTACTTTTTCAGAAGCTCTAATCTCAGAATAGGTAGCTTTAATAGCTTCATGAGTTTTAAATACCTCCTGAGAAATTGTCTTGGTAGAAGTCCAACCCACAGCCCCGCCGATCCCCAGCTTAACTACACTTGCTAGTGGCTTATTCTGGGCGCGGATTTCCCATCTTTCACTCGAAAGTTCAAAAGAAAAAGTGTCAGAAAAATCAATTAAACCAGGGAGCAATGCTAACGATACACTAGCAACCTGAATGATGATGAGCGTCAACTGCAAGCTGAATAATAGCCAAGCCAGCGACGCAGAGCCAATCTGGCAAGTCAAAAATAATAAGCCACTGTCAAAACGCCTCCTCATCTGGATATCCGCATAAAGTTTCTGCTCGATATAGGACAAGTATCGTGCGGTATCTTGATTAATTCCACCGCGTAGTTCTTCATCTTCTAAGAGTTGGTCTAGGTCAGAGGGTTGCATAGATTAGACCTTCATCTTCAAAAACCCAGGGCTGATTTTAGGGCGGTGAATCTATCTAATAAGACTTCTTTAAAGTTGGCTGGTTGGTAATTTTTTTGAGGAATTAAATCAAAGTTGGCATGGTCACCACGATTTAGGGCTTCGTTTATCACCTTGGTTTCGTAAGCTTCGTTAGCGGCAAGTTGTTTTACTTCTGGTCGGTGAGATTGGTCTAGAAGGGTAGCTCTTTGGTCAACGCCAGCCAGATATACATCGATATATCCTTTAATTTGCTGGTAATTCATTTGATAATTGTGGCGTTGATTTTCGGTATTACGTGCATTGACAAACTCACTAGCCAGTTCTCTTCTACGATGCGCGTATTCAGTATTAGCCAGGGTTGCATTCATTACTGCTTTATCAATTTGAATGGCTGATTTCCCAGCATTCACCAACACTTCGGAGATGGCTTTATTGTAGGCAGTAGAACCATTAATGATTTCTTGGTAAGCCTGTGCAATTTTCGGAGCTAGTTCAGCCGACAACCTACCCTGCCTTGCCATCTCCCCGATTTTTTGAGCAGAGTCCACATCACCCATCATCGCGTTCGTAAAATCATCAAGACTCACACCAAATTTATTTTTGAGTACCTGATTTAATCTTTTAGCTTTGGGAGTAACATGATTTTTGATTTTTAGGGTCGATTTCGGTTTGGAGTCTTTCACCATAAAAAATATTCCTCATTGATTGGGTTAGTAAAATCTCTGTACAATTTTGGCTGCGGTCTGCCCTGACTGAACCTCCAATCATCAAAAGCAGCTAGGCTAAAAAGTAGGGCTAGAATTATCAAAATTAGGGATGTAACTTTGCGGGGGTTGACCTGGATTACAAAGACATCATCCCGTTTTACACGCTGGTAATCGAAGTCGGTTAAGGATGCTGATAATCTGGCTTTTATTGCGAGTGTCGGTTGCGGATATTCGGCTTTTTAAGTCTTGCAGTCGTTCCGATAGATGTTGGGAATTTTCTCTAAATTTAGTCTCTGCGTAGTCAACAACTTCATCCATTGTTTGAGTAATTTTTTTGTTGTTTGACTCTGCCTTGTATCTCACAAATCCGAGCAGTGCGGTTTTAACTTCGCTCAACATGGATTCAAAATTATCAGTTGTGCTGTCAACACTGTCGGCAACTGAATCAATCTCTTGTGCATTGAGAACAAGCCCCATACTTTGGGCTGTTGTTGCGACCAGTTCCGATTTCTCTTGAACTGTAATCGGATGGATGTTTACTTTATCTTCCTCAATTGCACTCTCATGTTCATCATCACTGGCAACGGGTAAATCAGTTTCTACGCTGCTTACAGTTATTAGTTCTGTTGGTTGCAACTTAGTGATTAGCGCCTGGAGGACTTCACTTCGAGCATCACTAGACCAGTCTTCCTCAAAGTTGGGGAAGATGTCCAAAATTTTTGACTCAATAACTGCGCTACTTACTGCCAATCCTTGAGATTTTAAAGTCCGGCGAATTGAGTCTACTTTGTTTTTTAGGGACTTGTTTTTCATGATTTATTTCGGCTAATCGCTGTAAAAAAAACGACTTTTGATGCTTCTTCAAAGCTGTAAACTTTCTGTCGTCCGAATGGTAAACGTGCTTTGTAGAAACCATTTACCAGCATTCTGTCAGTTACTTTTGGTTTAATTTGCCGCAAGATATTTAGCAGTTCTTGACCCAAAAATTCCTGTTTATCCTGGTACTTAAGTTGGAATCGTTCAAGAGTTTTTAGTGATGATTTTGTGAGTACAGTTCGGGGATAGCTGACTTTGAGACGCGCATAAAATTGCACTGATTTCAGATTTACGACTACTCCACTGCGTTCTAATTCGTTCCTTATCTGCCTCCAGCGTCGGTTCGCTAGGTTGCCAGAAATGAGTTCAAATGCTTTCCTGTAATAGTCTGTAGCTTGACTAGATTGCTGCATAGGCATAAAGCCAAGATGAATTACATTCGATAGAACTGTACACTTTCTGTAGACAGTTGTCAACTGTTTACA
Source organism: Nostoc sp. TCL26-01 (assembly GCF_013393945.1). Classification (NCBI taxonomy): domain Bacteria; kingdom Bacillati; phylum Cyanobacteriota; class Cyanophyceae; order Nostocales; family Nostocaceae; genus Nostoc; species Nostoc sp. TCL26-01. Next base: position 10,639 of record NZ_CP040304.1, on the reverse strand, counting down.
GAAGAAATACAATAAAATGAGCCTTGGTCAATAACAATGTGCCAAAGGCGTGTTAGTTAAAAGAACAATTACAGTAACTAAGGAATTTCCCGAATTAGGGAAACGGATTAAAAAGGCTAGGGAAAATGACACTCGCTCTCTTATACAAATATGTAAGGAAGCGGGGATATCACGCTCCTACTGGCATCAAATTGAAAATGAGGATTTACGAGCCGCAGTAACAGAGGACATCATCCGCAAAATAGAAGCTACATTACAAATTGATTTGGGGGTAAGTTTTGAATAATTTTGAAATTTAACTGTCATACTCTGCTGAACCCTAACTTGCTGTCGCTGATCGCTGCTGACAAAGCAATCATTGTTTGAGGTACGCGATACCAGCCTAATTTCTAAGTTAGCTGTCGCATCAGGGAGTCATAGTGTGAAGTGTATCTGCCACTTAACTGTGGAGACACTTACACAGCATGACTTATGGGGAGTGAAATATATCTGTAAATGCAATTTTGAGTAAATCTTATATATTTTTAGCGTTCTTACTTATAAAAAGATATGAAATCTATCTCACATAAGGATTACCCTACCTTTAAATCAAAGTTTTCAATCTGTAATTGTTCTCCTAATACTTTTAACTCTAGGATTATTTGAGGGATAGCTATGCAGTTGAATGCCTTCACCTTACTTAATTTACCAATAGGATGATTCTCATCAATATTTAAAATATATTCTTGAAAATCTTCAACAGAAAAAATGTGCTTCATTTTATGCATTAAAAAATCATTATTTAACCGCGAAGCCAACGTTGTAGTTAGTTCAATAGGTGCAGCAAGAGCAATTTCATTACCTCTTATGCCCAAAGCTATAAAAAGATGTTTATGAATATCTTGAATAATCTCATCAACGCTGGAATAGCAATTTTTCAGTCCAGTTTCAATCTGTTTAAATGTCCAGTTTTGACGTAGGTGATATAAAACTCTTAAAAAGATTAATTGATTCCAATCATAAAGAATAGCAAACTCTCTATGAGGCTTTACTATCTCGGCTTCTTCCCACTTGAGCAACTGCGCTCTAGTAAAGCCAGATAACTGAATAGCTTCTTTCTGACTAAATAATCTTGATTTTTCTATCTTAGCCAAACGCTCTACACGTCTCATGGTTCTGTTGTCCTAGCTTATATCCATATTACCGGGAGCAATGTTAACAAATGTGATTGTAACAAACTTGCAAAATCTACAAAAGTTGTGAAAATCCACAAAGATCCACTATAGTAGAGACGTGATATCTAAAACTAGAGATAGAGGCGACTCAAACCATGATCCAGAAAAACTAATTCAATAGCTAAGTGCCATTATCATATTACGGAGTGGCAAAGAAAAGTTTATTTAGAGGTAATACTGAATTCTCTTGAGCCGGAAAAATAAAATTATCATACCAAAAAACCCATGAGTGGGAAGCTCACAGGTTTATGGCTCAAAATTCTTGATTTTGATTTATTGCTCTTTTGCATCGTGAGTTGGATGTAACACCACCCATTCACACGTTTTACCCAATTGAAGAAGGGCTGCTTTTTACTGACGATGGTTAGTTAGGTTTTTCAACCGAAACTATTGTACTATCGCCTTTTTGGGGCTAGTACTTATTTTATGATATCCGAATTTTGCGGATATTCCAAGAATTCCGCATTACTAAAAAACTCGGAATAAATTTAATAATATAGATTTCAGGAAAAATCCAAACTAACCGTAAATCTTGATATAGCTCGGTAAATCTAGCTCTTTCTCCACTGGGTGGCAGCATTAACCACCATTAGGAGATTAAAAATGATATTAAATTTCAGGTTAACTCTAGCTTTTGGAGGTGCAGTATGGTAGCGTCTGCACTCCCAAGTCAAACTCAGACTAAAAAACAATTCCTTCAGTCTACTCCAGAGGAACTGAAGCGTGATTACAAAGCAAAAGTTTTAAACGCAGAAGCTTACGTATATTACATCATCAAAGCTAAACGTGCAGCAGGTTGGCAATGGCGTTTCAACATTAAATACTTTTGTGCTGAGTGGGAAATACCGAAACGCACTTTCTACTGGGTGCTATCAAAACTGAAAGATAAAAAATTGATTGATTGGTGCAGTGATGGGAGCACCATAGTGGTTTGTTGGGGTGGAGAAATTACGGAAAAAGCTAATATTCATTCAAGTGATTCTCTCAAGACCCAAAAACCAAATACAGTAGAACCTGTGCAACATCTTGCACAACCCCTGCAAGATGTTGCACAATCTCTGCAAGATGTTGCACAACCCCTGCAAGATGTTGCACAAGAAAACGCTAAAACCCTCTCTCAGACAGCATCCTGCAACGCCTCATATATAGAACAGATTTATTCAAATATACACACAGATAGCGCCCCGGCTAGTGCCACACAGCTTCCTATTCAAGAAAGTGTGTGTGTAGAAAATAAATTGAAATTTGAGGAGCAGCCACAAGAAGTAATTACTCAATCTCAACTCCCTGTTGAAAAATCAAAAGAAGATATTTCATCACTAATAAAGAATCCTAATTTAGACCCAAATTCCGCCGCCTCACTGAACAAAATTTCAAAAAAATCTGAAAAACAGGGATGGGTATGCCCCGGTACAGAAGAAGAAAAGCGAGAATTTTTGGAATTTAAGGCCAGTTTACTTGTAAGAGACAAACGTTGTGGACAAATAGAATCGCTCTCTTATGCCTTGGCCTGGGCAAATCGTCATTTGGAGGAAGCGAGTTTACTGTTTGAGCAATGGCACAAGGATAAGCAACGAAAGGCTAATGATTATACCAGTCCAAGCATGAGCCTGGAAGTTGTACCGGAATTTCGTCGGATGCCGGAAACAGAACACATGGCATTGCTAAAAAAATTTATAGATTTAAGCAGAGACGAATTTATTAAACTTTGTTCTTGGTATCAACATTGGATAGAATTCGCTCTTACTCCACTAGGTAAAAAACGTATTCCCAACCTAAATACAGAAATCATCCAACAAATGCGAGAGGTATTGAGATGTCAGACAGTTTAAATTTTACTGGAACTAATGACAGGCTACCTCCACAAAATATTGAGGCAGAAGAAGCAATCTTGGGTGGTATATTGTTAGACCCGGAAGCTATGGAAAGGGTAGTGGATATTCTGTCTCCAGAGGCATTTTACATTAATGCTCATAAAGATATCTATCAGGCAACACTATGGCTCTACAACCAAAACAAGCCTACAGATTTGCTATCTGTCACAAGTTGGCTGACTGACAACGACTTGCTAGTAAGAGTTGGGGGTAGGAATAAATTGGCAACGCTAGTAGACCGCACAGTATCAGCAGTCAACATCGATGCTTTGGCAGAGATGGTGATGGATAAATACCTAAGCAGAAAACTAATATCTACTGGCAATGAAATTCTGAAATTAGGTTTTGAGCAATCAAAGCCTTTAGTGGAAAGGTTGGATGTAGCAGAGCAGAAAATATTTTCTATTCGCCACCAAAGTCAACTTGATAATGAACCAGAAATACTTGGCGATATTAGTGTTCGAGTATTTTCGGAAATCCAGAAAATAGCAGAAACAGGTGAACTCCCAGGTGTCCCAACTGGATTTTATGATTTGGATGCTATGCTCGGTGGTGGCTTTCAGCCTGGAGATTTAATTGTTGTTGGTGGGCGGCCATCAATGGGTAAATCTAGCTTCTGCCATCAAATAGCATTAAATATCTCCCGTACCTATCAATCTCCAACTATGATTTTTAGTTTGGAAATGTCTAAGGAAGATATCAATAAAAGATTCTTGGTATCTGAAACAAAGATTGAAATAAAACGTTTGAGGTCGGGTAGTCTCTCAGAAAGTCAATGGGAAGTATTGGCAGGCGCAGTGAAAGACCTTGCTGAAATACCTCTGTTGATTGATGACCAATCTTGTCCGAGTGTTACAGAAATTCGCTCCAAAGTACGGAAAGCCATCGCTAAACATGGGCAGCTAAAATTGGTTGTTATTGATTATCTGCAATTGATGGCTGATGGCAGTGATGCCTTCTTGGTACAGAAAATTGGGGAAATTACTAGACAACTAAAGTTGTTAGCACGAGAGTGTAAGTTACCAATAATTTTGCTTTCTCAGCTAAACCGGGGAGTTGAAGGAAGAAATAATAAACGTCCACTTCTTTCTGATGTGCGTGAGTCAGGGCGAATTGAGGAGGACGCTGACATAGTATTAGGACTTTACAGGGATGAGTATTACAGTCCCGATTCCCTAGATAGAGGTATTGCAGAAGTCATTATTTTGAAGTACCGTAATGGCCCCACGGGAACGGTTAAATTGCTTTTCGATCCGATGTATACACAGTTCAAAAATTTAGCATCGTCTAAAAACTCCTAAATACTTGGATTTGACCTAAACATGGAGTGATATTTAACGCTCTTTTATTACTCTCGTCAGATTAAAAAGGCATCTCATATTCTTGGAATGACCAAAAATTTAGCGGCACATCTTTGGGGACTGCCTACACCTTCCCAGGACTACAAAAACACAAGTCTATTGACTACCTGCCACAACGGGATGATCTAAGGATTGAGCATCTGCTAAAAATCATGATACACATAAATTTTTCTTAGAGGTTTAGCAGTGCTAAACCCCTAACGACGTGATGAAAGTGAAATGTTATTAGCTGGGTTGTTCGGTCGGTCATACTTAGCAAATTTCTGGATATCCCAAAATTTTCTCCGCATCGATCTACAACCACTGGTCACTCAAAAGTCACTTTTCACAGCGAACATGCATAAAGCTGTTATTGATTCGCTATTAGCTTCTTCACCACTTCAATCACAGGATTTTGTACAGGTTGCGACTTGAAATGAAAATCAGGGGTTGTGAGTTCAATACTCAGACTTCCCAAACAGTTTAACAATAAGCCGAATGCAATCAATCGTGCTTTAACATTAGGCTGCTGAACGTTACTTTTTAGCTTGAATAGGCTAGAATGGTTGTAGTTAATCATGATTTTCTGTCAGGTTAAAATTTACTAGGTTAGTTATTACCTAGAAGTTTAAGTAACATAAATTACGTTCATGCAGTAATTTATATACCAGCACCACCTGGTATATGAAAATTTGCATTTAGGCGCAAAGAGTGATATCGCTTTGCGCTTATTTTACTAACTTAATGAACGTAACTGCATTTGATACTAGCATATATTTTGGAATTCTTAGTTCTTATATATTTTTTTTGCTGTTAACTTGTTTCTCCTCAACTATGGTAACTCGGCATCAAAATTAATGCACATATTCGGAAACATTTAATTATTTAAAGTTGAAAGTAAGGACAGATATAAAACAAGGTATTTTCAAACAGAGTTAGTAGATTTCCGAACGATTCCGCAACGATTCTGAAAGGGTTTCAAAACGATTTCCGAATAATTTCCGAATAATTTCCGAACAATTCCGGAACAATTCCGCAACGATTCCGCAACGATTTTGAAAGGGTTTCAAAACGATTTCCGAACAATTCCGGAACAATTCCGCAACGATTCCGCAACGATTTTGAAAGGGTTTCAAAACGATTTCCGAACAATTCCGGAACAATTCCGCAACGATTCCGCAACGATTTTGAAAGGGTTTCAAAACGATTTCCGAACAATTCCGGAACAATTCCGCAACGATTCCGCAACGATTTTGAAAGGGTTTCAAAACGATTTCCGAACAATTCCGGAACAATTCCGCAACGATTCCGCAACGATTTTGAAAGGGTTTCAAAACGATTTCCGAACGATTCTGGAACGATTCTGGAACGATTCTGAATGACAGGGGTAAATGAGCAATCGTACAGATAGGGGTCATCGTGCCAAAACGGGAAAAAAGTACGCTAACGAATTTAGATAACCCTCCAAAGCATGAAGTAACAAATTATCAAAACTAGATATGACAAGGGTTTTGAGATCATCTTGCAGGAAATTACTAGGATCTCGGCTCATTGACTAAAAAGCTTAGTCACTTATGCTTAAGTTAGTGCAATCGGTTTACTGGTGTTTATACTTTTTTTTCTTGCTCCTCAAGATTTCCACAACTCTTTTGTGCTAATAAATCTTGTCCACAACAACCGTCTTTCCATTTATCGCCAGCCTTGTGTTTACAGGCATTTTGAGCCAAATTTTTATTTACAGTAGTTTGATTCATGATCAGTTGACTCCTTCTCACAGATACCGATATTCATGTAAGAAGTATACAATTAAGCGGTAATATGCGGCAATAGACGGTAATAGGCGGTAATTTTAAAGTTCCTTCAGTGTCTGAAGTTATTCGCCCACAAGGTGATATGGGCATGGAGCCGAGATGGCTGCAAATTCGGAAATAGAGGCTGAAAACTACTGTTCTGTATAGCTTTTAACTTATTTACTCCCTCCAGTTTTAAACAAATACAGAAGGCTGAATTTTAGTACACAGTTACGGGGTCAAATGAGCAGTGATTCCGAAAGTTACGCTAAGGAATTGATGAGCCGTTTTCAATACTGTGATCGCCACGGATAGGGGTACAGGGCATCACCGTGCCAAAAATTGAAAGGCACATTCTTGTTAAGGGTAAATCATCACCCGATGACCCCAAATTAAGGGACTACTGGATTAAACGGCAGTCAACTAAAACTAAATCCGAATTAATCAAAAGTAGACAGAAGATAGCCCAAAAGCAACAATATGTCTGTCCTGTCTGCGGGGAATCGCTATTAAATGATGAAGAGTTACATCTTCATCATAAAAAGCCAAAATCTCAGGGTGGTGGTGATAATTACAGCCACCTACAACTCGTACATTTGTACTGCCATCAGCAAATACATTCTGGAACCATCTGTAGTTTATGACTTGCTTGAGCCGGATGCGTTGCAAGGCGCAAGTCCGGTTCTGAGGGGGCGAGATTATAGCGATATAGTCCTGCTACCCGACCACGGTGATGCCTACAGCCGGGATACCGGCTGTACCCCAAAAAGGCCCAGTGCTGCTAATATGTTTAAATTAACCTCAAAATCTATGAGAGTTATAGTAGCAAAGAGGTAAAACCAGACTGCACAATAATCAAAGCTTTGGTATTTGCTGGGGCTGCAATTATTAAATGATAATTTAAGGGTAAAGCTGGATACCTTGTTGCACTTTTATTTTCAATAACCCAAGAATTTTGAAACACTGTGCAAAAAGTGGGTTAAAAATTAAGGTATGTATAATTCTAGTATAGAAAGTCACAAATACCAGCCATGATTTATCTATGCCTTTTGATGGAAGTATCTTTAAAGAAATATTCATCTTTTGGACTATATAGTCTAGTTTGTATTTAAAGTAATTTAGTTATTTAAGTGTATTTTGTATATCAAATTTGCTCTACAAATCACATTTTGGAGGTTTTAAGCTCAGTGTCAGGTGTGTTGGATAATTCCACGAATGGTCGAAAAAGTCTTCCATCTTCCCCCGGAGGTGTCAAGAGGGCTTTTTTAGCACTCAATGATAAAAACAAGAATTCTGAAAATTCTCAACAAATCTACAAATTATTTGAGACTTTGAAAGAGAGATATTTTTTCCAGCCTGAGAATATTATTTTTTTAACGGCTGATGAGGCAGGAGAAGAGCAAATTTTAGCTGCGATGGAAACTTTAATACAACTTGTTAATCATAAAGATACTGTAGTAATACGCTTTAGTGATGAAAAAATTCTTGATGATGCTCGTGTTAGTGATAACTTGAATACTTTGTCAAAGTTATCACCTAAGTGCATTATTTAGCAATCTGGTTAATATTTGTTGTAAAAAAAACAGCGATAAAATCTGGCTAGAGCTAAATTTATACTTGCAATATTGAGTCTATATAAGTATGTATGTACAAATTCAAATCAGGCGGAACTATTAAAAAGGGTGAAAGCTATACAAAGATTTTTCAGAATATCTAGCCTAAAATTACGTGGTTCTGATATCGTGGGCGAATCCCCCCAAGGAGCTAAACTAATCGGTTCAGTTTAGTTTAGTAATGAAAGTATTGAGAGCTTTCTGAGTAGTTTTATACCCAAGTGTTTGCTTACCCAACTTCAGTTCAGACAAAACGCGGTCATGTAAAATTTCAAGTTCTGCAAGCATTGGCAACCCAACAGACTGTTTTGCGCTCGCTGTATCAGGGTGGCCGCCGAGATACCGATACCGTTGGCGAACTAGCAACTTGGGTTAAATATTTTCACTAATTAACAAAAGCTTATCAATTTCTTTTTCTCGTAAATCCTTAGATGAATAAGTATCTCCTCTTAGACATTCAACTACTAAATTATTTACATAAAAATAATTTTCTAGATTCATACAATCCTCTTCTGAAAGTTTTTTCCCATAGCCTATATCCAAATCTTGTGTTAAAATTTCTCGTAAATTGTTAGCCCATTCTATCCATGTAGATACAGAATTTACGCCAATAGTAACTGGTAAAGATTGCTCTAAATTAATTAATTTATTCTTGAGATTTGTCATTTGTAATTCTTCAGCAATTTTAATACATATTTTTAGTTTCTCTGCAATATCAATATTTTCAGAAAGGTCAAGATTATAACTCAGATATTCATTAGCTTTTCCAAGATTGGATTCAGAATTAGAAGCAAAATCAAAAGCTAGTGTAATAATAATTGCCAAATACAGTATGATTTGGCATTGAGGAGTCCGTGGAATTATTTTTCTTCTTTCTTTATTAAGACTTCTCAAATTGGCTGCTAATTGTTGAGCAAAGTGAGACTCAATCTTGTTATTATGGTCAAGATATATATCAATAGTTAAATTAACACTTAGGAAGAAAGCCCTCCATGAGCTAGATTGAACACCAGATGATGTAGTTATTCTATTTAGCCAAATTAGCATCTCTTGCAGAGCATCGCTTTTGACTAATATCTTAGCTCGTTCTAACATGAGTTTTAAAAGAAAATCTATATTAGAAAGTCGGCCAGCTATAATTAGAAAGACTTCACGCCATTGTTGGTTAAGTAAATGTTTGCCTACTATTTCTCTCAAAAGCTCATCAGTTCGATTTTCTAATATATACTGAGCTAAAAAATACTCTTGAAAAATTAAATGCGAGAAGGCATACTTGTTTCTAGCTTGCTCAACTATTAGACCATAATTTGATTCAATTGCTCTCAATATATGTTGACTATCTATATTCAAATTTTCCATATCAATACCTGAAAAATTCTGAATATATGTACGAATTTCTTGTTCTAATTCCCATTTTTCCCAGAAACGCTGTGGAGGGTCTTGAGCATAAGCATTATAAGCTATATTTGCCAACAAATTCTTTTTGCGTCTCGTTGTGAATTTTTCTCTATAAATTTCGTCGCGTCTTATTGATTGTTCTATATTATGTTCATTAGTTATTTTTTCATCACTAAGAATTGGGTCGCGTTCTATCATTCGACTTGAATCCCACCTTTCTAATAAAATATCTACTGCATTATCATAGAGTGTAAGTCTCTCTTTATTAAGATTAAAGCCTTTTTCAAAAACCATACACAATACAGTAAGTAGCAAAGGTTTTTTAGATAAGTCTTCTAAATATGGATTGGTGCTTAACTTGTTTAAAAAAACTTCTGCTTGCTCAGGTTTTTTATGGTTTAAAAACCAATTATTGACAAATCTATTAATTTGTTCTTTGCCAAAATCTGCTATTTCAACTATTCTGAAATCAGAAAATACGTAATCATTAGCAGCTATTCTACAAGTTATCACAAAGCGGTTTTTAGGATATTGTTTGACTAAACTATCAATACCCTGTCTAACTAAATTAATATCTTTCTTCCTTACTTCATCTAAACCATCTAGCAAAATGATGCATTTCCCTTGTTCCAAAAAACCTTGAACTATTTTTTCATAACCATTAATATATTGCGTAAATTCTTGAATGATTGCATTAATGAGCATTGAAGAATTTGAGCTACTTTCATATTGTATAATCTTTTTAAATTCTAGGTAAATTGGCACTAATGTTCTTCCTGATTCATCTTTACGAAAATGCATTGCTATATGTTTTGAAAGAGTTGTTTTTCCAGAACCAGGCAAACCTAACACCATTAATTTAGAATAGATTTTAACTGCATCTAAACCGTTAATACATTCTTGCTCATCTAAATTTTGTGTTAAATAATCATTATTGCTTTCTATATTATTTAGAATTTCTAATATTTCTTCAAACCTTCTTTGTTTTCTAATGTTTTTGGAAACTTTAACTTTAGTAAAAATATTATTAAAATCGACAGGTTGAGTCATATCAAGGATTTGCATTTTTCCACATATTTCATTTAAATATGCCCAATATAATTGGAGAATTTCTTCTAGGTCAGGATTATTTTTTGAAGCATATTTTTCTAAAGCTTCTTGATAGCTCTCAACATCTAATAGTACGATACATAAATAATTTAAATTTTTTAGCTGAATTATTGGTGGTATAGATGCCTTGAAAAAATTACGAATAGTTTTATCTGAAATTAAATTAGTTTTTCCTTTTGTATCATTATTAAATTGATGATTTAATTGCTTTATAAGGTCGCTAGGTGATCCATTGAACTTTACATCGTAAGATTTTTTTAGTAGTTCAAATATTTCATTATCAACTTTCAATGCAGACAT
>NZ_CP040303.1 GCF_013393945.1 Nostoc sp. TCL26-01 | reverse complement strand
AGTTTTTCTCCAACTAAAAACCCTCAATAAGAGGCAGAGGTGCAGGGGAGAGGTTAGTGTCAATCTCCCCTGCTCCGAAAGCTCCAGAGCTTACTTAGTTAGTCGCCAAATTGTGTAACCAATTTCGCCTGCCATCATCGTGGTGAAGTTATAAGCCAAACATCCTAAAATTTGTCCAGGGTCGGTGTAGGCGAATGGGTTACGACCTACAAAAGTTGTGGTTAAGTCGAATATCCAAAAAAACAGTGCGATTGCCCCTCCAGCATGGCGTTCTTTCATGCCTGCCACTTTATAATCACGCCACAGGGCGGTAGTTAGGTCAATGTTTGCAGTTGGTTTACTGCTGAGGGTGTACTGTTTGGATTCCTCAAACTCACTTCTGGCTTGGTCAGGACGCTTACCCCGTAAGCTCCGGGCTTCCATTACTTGAACTAGAGCCGAAATTCCCAATGCCAGCCAGAAAAACAGGTTAAATGGTAGTGTTAGCCAGCCAAACCAACCAATCCAAGTTTTTTCAAACCACGCGAACATCGGGATTCCTTGAAAGAGTGTCTGCCAAATTCCATCAGCACTCAGAAGTGTGCCAAGAAAGAAACCCATTGCACCCAGTATCTTTGTGCCGGATGAACCAGGGGTGACGAACTGGACAAAGATATGGGTAATGAAGGTGACGGGCAGGGCAATGATATCAACAATCCACCCGGCTAAGATTTCTGCGTAATTAGTGACTCTTTTGTTGCTAGTTTTTGGGGAACTTACAGATGTCGAATGTGAATCATTTGGAGGTTTATATTCTGCACTTTTCATGATTTACTCTCCTTTAATGGGGGTGATAAATTGCAGACATTTTTGTAGTGATACTTCCACAGCCAACGCCGTTCTGATATCTGTCCTATACAACGACCAGATGAGTCATAAACGTAAACTTGCTCATCCTCCTGGTAATAGCTGGTATCAGGTCTGGGGTTGCGTTTTGGGTTGTCTAAATAGCCTCTGATTCTGAGTTTCAAACTGGTCGGTAATATGCCAGTTTCATTTAATTTGTCGCTGGTCAATTTGCGTTGTTCGATGCGTGAACGTTCAAGAGATTCTCTGGCTTCTAAGTCCGACACAGCAGAAAAAGTGTAGAACTGCTGAGGCAATTTAATGAACATAGGTGCAGTAATCAAACCCAAGCCCAATAACCCCAGCATGGCCTGTTTTTGATACTTCATTTCTGATGTTTCAATTGGTTGATGATTGCTTCTGCTAGTCCCAAGTGGTCGCCTATTGGCGTGTACTGATACAAATCCTCTTGAAGTTTCTGAATAGTTTGGGCTGATTCTTCTAATAAATATTGCCCTTGTGTAGCGATTTCAGCAGCGATTAAGTTATCAGTTATCGCTTTCAAAAAATGCAGTTTTTCGATGCGATTAATCCCTTCAAGGCCAGAACCATAAGTATCTTGCAACCAGTCTAAATATGTTCCATCTCCAGGTGTTAGAGCGCAGTAGTATCCAAGTGGTTTCGTCATGATTTACAATCCTTTTGTGTCTATGATGCGTAGATGCGAGTGAGGCGATTGCACCGACGACCAATCATTGCAATCGCTCTCCCCATTACTGAAAAAAACCTTCCTTCGATACATCCACAGCACAAGCTGTTGCTTCCCACCCAAGGGTGTTGAGAAATTGCGTAACATCGCCTATGGTGACATCTGCATCAATTTGCAGTGCTAGAAATTGGGGATGCTGTCTGATTTGGGTGAGTAATTGTTGGGTTTGTGCAATCAATTCTGGTAATGGTTGATTACTCATAATTCACCTCATCAAAATATTGATAATTGCAATGATTCTTGAGAGAGTACAGAACTTTTTGTAGTCACTCCTTCAACTTCATAACAGCGAGTAGTTAAAGCTTTATGATTCAGCTTTAAATCTGCTTTCTTTCGTTGTCCTGCTAGTGGTCGAAAGATATATTGTGGTGCTTGTATTGTGCCTGTTTTGTACAGGTATTGATAGAGCGTTCTATCAATCTGATAGACTTTAGAGCGACTTAGTAATGTACTGTCATAAACTCTATTCAAGTTGTTCATGAAGCTACTCCTTTAAACTGACTGACCATAGAGGCTATTCCTGCCTTATTCGGCTGATTTGCTATTGGTGTAGATACCTGATTTTGATTTTTTGGTAATGTTTGTAAATTGACACCACCCTGAAAAATCAGCTTTTCAACTGCTGCTGATAGTGCCTGTGTTGGTGCATCTTGAGGAATACCAAACATTTGGCACAATTCATAAACTGCTAAGTATGAGATGCTTATACGCCGAGATTCATAGGACGTTTTATCAGCCACTTGTTTACACTCCTATTGAGTTTTCTGTTAATAACTTCAGTCCAAACGCATTGATGAATTGGGGATTTGGTAAGACTACAAATCCTAAGCCTGCGAGATTTTGATCCACCACTGGTAAAGCAACACCACCACCCCAAGCCACAAGATATTTAGCTCTATCCAGGTAATTACCAGAGGTGACAAAGTTGGCGAATTTCTCAATTCTTGTAGCCCACCAATCATCAAGACATTGCCTATATTCAGTCTCAAAATTCTTGCCTGTGAGGTGATTTCCTCCGTAAGTTAAAGTCCCTTCTAAAATGCCCTTGTTCACTAAAGAAGGTGAATGTTTGACATCTTTGGATAGCAGACTTACTTTGTCGTTTCTCTTGTCTAATGCTTCTGCGATCATTGAGTGCAACTCACCGCATCCACCTTCAATTAGATAGCGGTCTATGACTGCACCGTTGCCATTGAACACAGTGATTAACCAAGTGGATGAACCGATATCGAGGGCGATAGCGATTTCTGATTCTTCTAGGGCTAGGGTTGGTTCACCGAATAAGCAATGGGCGATGCTTCCAAAGCCTTCGGGATAAATACCTGTGACTACAATCTCAACTGTTTTGGTGATAATTTCTCGATTTACGGGGTGTTTGTGCTGGAAGGTGTGAGTACCTTGGACTCTGCGCTTGATTTCTCCTCCCCAACGTTCTGGGTTGTGGTTACTCAAGCTAATTGAAAGTTTCATGCCATCTGGAATATTCAGAACTGCTAAGTCTGCAAGGATGCTTTCTAATGCCAGTTCTGCTTTTTTGGCTTTATCGTCGTGCAATAAGGTGTGGTCAGGTTGTGCGATCGCCGCAGTTCCCCAAAAAAATTGAACATCTTTCAAGTCTTTGCGTGACCCTTCGACATAACGCACCCAGCACCCATCTTTTGAAATTGTTTCGTGAAGTTGGTTGTTGCGGTTGCGAACTACTGAGTAAGCAGCAGGCATCATGATACAAAAATCACCATAGGTTGCTTTGCCATACCCAGCACCAGGGTCTTTACCTGCAATCAGGGCATTTATCCCAGAATTGGCAAGCAAGTTAGCTTGAACAAGCCAATTTTTGTCATTGGTGTATGTGGTTGTCATGGTTCAGAATTTTTAAAAGTCTTTAATTGTGAGAATTTGAGCCAATTTATTTAAAAATTGACCTAAATCCAGATATCCAACTATTGGCTAGCCATTAATACACTTTCTGGCTTCTATTGCCTTTGTTTTGTGTCGTTTTCTGGCTTATAGTATTATCATAACACTGTATAACACCAGTGACAAGTAAAAGGTTTAGACTGACAATGGGGTTATTCCAACACCAGATAGTGTTACGATGCCCACAGGAACTAGACTAAATATTTATTTCACTGATGAAGATGACTTAGCACTTTATGAATTGATATCTGCTGAAGCAAAAACTGAAAAACGCTCTATGAGTCAAATGGTAAAAATTCTTGCTTCCGAAGCGATCGCAGCAAGACACCCAAAAAAAACCAAATCAAAAAAGCAGGATGAAGATTAGGGCAAAAATTCTCAGTTGAACTTAGCCCAAGTAAAATACATGACCACTGAAAAAAATGAGAGATTAGTCAGTCAGTAACCAAAACAATTTTTGATGCCTCCAATGACTACAGTGAAAGACCCACCTAGCAATTTTCAACTCCCGCCGCACAACGAAGCGGCATTAGAGATGCTTCGGGAGGCGAAAAACTATGAGTCTACTATTGCTCTAGCAGCTGGTGGTGCGGCACTGGCCACAGGTGGCACAGTTCATCCATTAGGCTGGTTACTTTTTGGATTGGCTTACAAACCATTGGTAGCAACTCAAAAACTGGCGAGGCTGGAAAAATTAACCACCTTACTTTTAGATGAGTTTAAAAGCCAAGGAATACAAGTATTTCCGGTGCTGAAGGTAGAGGACAAGAATCCTATCGACTTGTTTGTGAGATTTGAGCGAAAAGTCCATATGTTTATCTCAATTCGCTCAATAGGAGATAAGGAGGTTATCTACAACGAAGCCAGAGAGGTTTTGCAGCTTAAGCGGAAAGACAAGCATGGACTAAAAGTTTGGAATCCCTGCCCACTGCTTGAATTGGCAGATTACGAGAAGTGGTTAAGCAAGAACAGAGACTTGTTTGGGATGTCTTCAAGGGAAGCTACAAAAACACCCTCAGCAAAAGTTTTGGTCTTATGGCCTCCCACCAAGGCGGCTGATGATCATAATTCGCACCTTTATTCTGAAGTTGGAAACATGAAAATTCTGGCTCTTAGAAGAAAAGGCACTGCATTTGTAATTCAACAGGAGGAAGTAACTGAGTTTATCAAGGCTTGGTTAGCCAAGTCTGAATAGTCACATACAGCGAAAACCCCGCGTCCCGGTAGGACAGCGAGGTTTTCAAATGGAATTGGGGTATCTGGTTTTGCGAAGGCCGGATTAATATCCCTAATAGTAATCTTATCAAAGATGATTCGAGTGTTAAGCCATTGTAACACCGTCAATTCAGAGACAAACAGTAGTTCAGGAATTTTATGTAATTTTGGTCTAATTTTTCTGAAAGTTTGTATTAGGAGATTACTGCCAAAGGATAGCTCCAATTCCTCCACCACACATCAAGGAGGAATTGCTCAATGTCACCATTACAACAATTTCATAACTCGCTTCAGCATCAACAATTAACTACTAAACCTGTTGAAGCATTAGAACCAGGACTTGTTAAAGCTAATAAAATCAAGTTCGCATATAACGCCACAGGAAGAAATAAAGACTGGGATTTTAAAAAGCTATCGGCTAACTTCCGAGATACAGAAGGCACTCTAGAAGATGTTCAGGCACACATCAAAGCAGGTCACGCCATCTGTGCTGGCTTATTGGGTGGTAAATGGCGCAGTAAGGCCAATGTTATAGGTTCTCAGTGGCTACTACTTGACATCGATAATTCTGATATCGCCCGTGATGCAGAGGGCAAGCCAATAAAAGATGAAAATGGCAATTACATCAAAGTTTATAAGCACCAATTAACTATTGAAGAAGCTCTAGCCCATCCCTTCATCCAAAAGCACTGTGCTTTAATTTATACTACTGCTAGTCATAAACCGGAGTGGCATAAATTCCGGCTAATTTTCCTTCTACCCCAATATGTTGAGGGTGCTGACACTGTAGAAGCTTGTACACGCTCTCTGATGCAGCAGTTACCCCATGACCCTGCGTGTAAAGATGCCAGCCGGGTTTTCTACGGGAACACTGAAGCAGAATTTCTCCTGGTCAATCCCGAAGCTACTTTACCAGATGAGTGGGTCACTGAAGCAATTGCGATCGCGCTTCAGGAAAGGGAAGAATATCAGCAGCGCATCCAAGAAATTGAGTCACGCCGTCAACAGTTTCGTGAGATTTCCGACACCGAAGGCTGGGACATTGACCAACTAATCCAACAAGCACTCTCACTCATCCCACCACGCATAATAGGCAGTGGTAATTACGACGAATGCCGCCAAGTGCTGATGGCACTGGTCAATCACTACGGGCCAACGGATGCCGAAATCATTGCTGAAAAGTGGTCGCCCAGCATTAAGGGTACAACCTGGAACATTCGCGCCAAAATTCGCAGCTTCCGACGTGCGGGGATCAGCATTGGGACACTGTTTCACATCGCCAAACAGTACGGCTTTAAATTCCCACAACGGCAATACGAACCGTATCAACGTGACCAAGGGCTGATTAGCAGTGAGCAGTGGGAACTAGGACAAGTCCGAGAAGACTTGACCAACTTCCAAAATTTATTAAAGCAGGCACTTGCACCTTTTGAGCCAATCTTTAAAGGTTTTGGTAAATCACAATCAACACCGCCCCAGCCAAAACCTAATACAACAGCCTCTACACCCAAGGTTATTATTTACAAACCGGGCAATATCCCCCTAAAAACCGAGGTCACAAAAGATATTAGAATCCAGTGCCAGCCTGAAGAACATATCAGAGCTTGGCTAGAAGCTGTCTCCAAAGGCTGGAAACACATTTTAGATAATTCCCACCCAGGACTAGGCAAATCTTACAATGCTGGACAACTGACAGCTGCCCAATTTGGCGTTGATAAACTCTTTTACCAGGATGCCAACCACAGAAACCCATCTACACTGCCCATCGAGGCTAATTTCGTTGACCTACCAGTACGAAATAACGGCTTTAAACTTGACCCTACCCGCCAAACTCCTTTAGGTGAGGACTTCCAACTCTGGACTAAACCAGGTGAAACTGCCGATACTGTGGGCAATTGTCACAGAACTTATTTATTCAACGCATTTCGTAACAAGAATTTTACCAGTTTAGATTTTGAAGAAAGCGAAACCAGCCCTATCTGTAATGGCTGTACCCTAAAAAATCAGTGTCGTTTTTCTACTGGTGACGGCTATGGCTTCCGCTTCCAAAAACGCACAGCTATTCACGCCTTAAGAGAACTCAGGGCGCACCCTGATTCTACCCCTACTGATTTAGTCAATGTTGCTGACCAAGCTTTGACTGTGGGTCGCATTTGGGAAGAAGCCGGCACACTGATTAAACCCGTGCGTTCTCTTCAGGTCAATCTCGCTGATTTTCAAAAAACTCTTGGCCAATTGTTACTACTAGAACCATCACTGCTAGTTCAACTACAGCCTGTTATTCAAGCTTTACACCCTCTGTTCACCCAAGATATTGAGTCTCCTGACCGCTACGGCTTTAATGATGCCAGTGTCCGGGCTATACTACCGCCATTCCCCACAGATTTAGATATTGAGGCTGTACGGCAAGCTTTACAACCTGATTTAAAATTCCTAGAAGACCTAGACACTATCGATGTTAACAACGACAAGCAACTCAAAAAAAGTGCCGCCGCTCGTTATGCTGCTAAACGTGTGACTAGGGACAGCGCACGTAATGCTGGTAAGGAATTTTTAGATTTGCCCTTGTACTGGCTACCTGATTTCCTGGAAGCCTGGAAAGGTAACGGTGCTTTTAGCTGTTCTTGGGGTGTGTTGAGCATTTATCTGAGAAATCCCAAGCATATTGATTTGGT
Source organism: Nostoc sp. TCL26-01 (assembly GCF_013393945.1). Classification (NCBI taxonomy): domain Bacteria; kingdom Bacillati; phylum Cyanobacteriota; class Cyanophyceae; order Nostocales; family Nostocaceae; genus Nostoc; species Nostoc sp. TCL26-01. The sequence continues at coordinate 28,435 of NZ_CP040303.1, read as the reverse complement.
CAACTCTGCCCAATTTAATATTTTTCTCGATGCTACACTCTCCAAGAGTTTGTTGAAATTAAAACTCGGTAGTTCTGACCCGGTTTTAGTGATTGAGCAACAACGCCCAGACTACGGCAATTTATCTGTAATTAATGTCACTGGTCTAGGTAAACTGCCCAAGTATCGCTCTCCTTCCTTAATAGCCCGTGTCAATGCCCTCAAGGAAGCTTTGACCAAACTGCATTCGCAATTAGGCATTATTGATTGGAAAGCGATCGCTGACACTGCCACTGACCGCCGAGAATATGGTCACTTTGTTGATGGTCGCGGTGTTAACCGATTTAGTGAGGCTGACGCGATCGCCAGCTTTGGCATTCCGTATCAAAATATTGGTGTTTTGGCAGCAGAATATCAGGCCGTGACAGGGCAACCAGTCAACCTGGGCGACGAAAACAGCACTTTCCAAAGGTATGTCACCGAACTGCTACAAGCCGAAATTATCCAAGAAATTGGGCGATTACGTTCTCACCGTCGCCCCACCGAACAGCTGACCTTTTATTTCTGTGCTGACTATGACCTGAGTTTCCTAGCTGACCAACTGCCCAATGTGAAGTTACAAAGCATTGATGCCTGCCAATTATGCCCGGAAGCTGGTACTGCTTCTCAGCAAACCGGACACGCCATTGTCAACGCTTTTACCCAACTGTGGCAGTCAAAGCAGAAATTTACCCAAACTGCGATCGCTTCCCTTGCTGATATCTCCCAAGCCTGGGTGAGCCGATTTACCAAGATTTGGGGCGGTTGGGCTAAGTTTAGAAAATTATTACTCCTGCTATTAGATAGTCTTCATAGCGGTAGTAATAAAAACGTGATGGATTTAACTGACGATGAAATGTGGTTCGCCAGTGAATACTTCCCAATGTTGTGCCAACAGTCGGAATCACCACCAGAAAACCTGTTAAATGACATAGCCCAAGTTGCTACAACCATTGGTAATCGGTCAATGCAGCGAGTTTTGGACTTTTGTACCCCTCAAGTTAGGGTTAATCTGCTGATGATTGTGCTGAACTGTTTGCCCATTGATGTTTACGAGTGTGAATATATTCTTCCAGTTGTCGCCCCGGTGCAATCAGCTGTAACTTGACACTAGCTGTATAAAATTTATTCGCTTTTAATTTTTCCTGTACTAATTACTAGTAAAGGATGTTTACCATAATGATTTTGTATTTAATCATTCACTGAGTCTCTCTTTCAATTAACGAGCTTACTGTGATTGCGTAGCAGAATTATACCAATATTATTCTGCTATCCGACCAATTTGATTCTTTACTTATCAAAAATCTGGTGCGACAAAACCAAGCCCGACTATTCGCTCAACACTGTTTAAAACAGTGTGTTTAAATCCCCGAATAGGATATTTTGAATCCAATGTTAGTTCTTCTGAATATGAACCAGATGTTACTAATAAGCAATCACTTTTTATTGACAAAGCTTGTTTCTTGCCGTCTTCAATTAAAAACAAACCTGGAGATGTTTCACCTAAATTAAACGAAAAGAAACTTTTATCAATATGGGGTATTGTAGGTTCAGTTATATGAATATTTAAATTATCAATATCTGTAAAGCAGTTTGGCTTGTGATATTTAACAAATCGCACAGAACCATTATTTTTTTTCTCAAATAGTTTTTTCAAACTTCCTGGTTGATTATTATATCCTCTTTCAAGTGCATCTATAAGAATAAAGGAAAGCTTATAAATCATGTGATATATATCTTCTGTCCCTTTAAGAAAATTTTTAATTTTTTTAGGAAGACCTTTATTTCTTGACCATTCCCAAAGTAAAGGCAGGGATAACATTGATTCTATTGGTTGATCTGGATAATCTATGTTTTCATCTACATCAGATACTTCAGGAAAAAAAACGAGACTATATCCTCCATCATCTACTGTTGGAGCATCCATATACAGTTTTAGAAAAGGGTGTTCTGAAAGAACATCAGTAAAAAGAGTAATATATCTTTCCAAAAACATATTTGGATGGTATATATCGTCATTTAATTCACGTTTTACTTTCAAATAAAAAAAACCAAAATTATGTAATCTATAAATTAAACTATCAATAAATTCTTGTTGTTCATATGTCTCCCCTTGTAGATAAGATTGGAGATCGATTACTTCATTTACTTCATTAAAAGCACCATTCATAAAATAATTTTTATTTAAAGTTGAATTTTACATTTATGCAATTTATCAGGCATTGGAGAGTATTCATAATGTGTATAAGTCATTCCAGTAGTAGTTGTACTTGATGATCGATACCCCCAATAGCCAAAGAATTTGTTGTTATAGTAAGAACTATTATTTAATTCCCCATGTTTATCATAGTCACCAACTAATTTCCCTATGGGTAAAAATCCAAGTTTTAAAAATGATGAAAAATCTAAATTTTCGTAAGATAACCAGTGTCCTGAACGTCTCCAGCCAACTTGATCTCCAAAAATGCTTAATTTTTCTTGTGAGGGATCTACTATTTTTAAATTATCCCATATTGATTTTTGTACAGAAAATCCAAATCTGTTATTTGAGTAGTGTTTCCACAAAGTATCAATGATATTCAAATCTTCACAAGGTATCTCGTATATTCGTGAACTCGTAATGTAACCAGATTCTTGAGATTTTGCTAAAATTAGCATGATACGAAAAGTTTCTTGATCTGCTTCTTTCCATTTCCCTTCATATAATAATGTATCTAATCTGCTGTAATTTATGTTTCTTTTTGAAGGTAAACTAGAAATAACCAAGTTAATTTGAGGAATTCTGATAAGATTTAAATTCCCTAAATCTGGTAATGGTGTTTGATCAATTTGACAGTTGGCTAAATTATTTAAAATAACAGGAGCTTGTTCATTTAAGAATTTTTTGATAATATTTATATTCTGTCTAAATTTCATTTCTTCGTTAAAACTCTTGAAATAAAGTCTAGCATTCTCTAATTTTTTTTCACTTTCTTTTACGAAATTGAATAATTTTTCTATCTCTGCTTTTTTTAAATTAAATTTTTTTATAAAGGGATCTGTATCAAAAAAAATGATATTATTTGCTACAATCAATGAGTCTTTATATTTGTTAAAAATAACTTTAATAGGGCTATAAGCACTTGTATCATATCCATCTATTTTCTTAACATATTCTATTACAGAATTAATATCTGTAATGTCTATTTCTGTACTAATGTTAAGTCCTCGTTGTATAATTTCTAATTTTAAATTATTTTGACTTTTACGTAAAACTTTTTTGCGCTCTTCCGTAACACTTCCAGATAAACTATTGTTTAGTTCAACTTCTAAAATAGAACTAATATCATTGATTTCACTTTGGCTATCACCAGTTATTTCAAAAATAGCATTAAAGTAACAGCCGTGTACAAATCCATAAACATATTCATCACCTGCCTTGCGATAAAAATCTTCATCCCCTTTAGGTTGTTGTAGAATCTGTATAGCTTCTGAACTCAATTTTGGGTTTATTATTGTATGATGCGACTTTTCTACAAGAGCAGTAACTAATAAGTAAGTTGAATTTTTTTTATGAGTTAATTCATTAAGACTATTCAATTTTGCTCCAATTTTAATAGATAAATCTAACAAGAAATTGGATACGTTAGGAGACGTTTGTGCTGCAAAATTAGCATCTTGGGTAATTTGTTCTTGAAGTTCATTACTATTTTTTCCTTTATATATTTTTTTGTAAAAAAAAGGCCTCATTTCTTCTTGTATACCAGCATATTCAACATATTGTGGACGTTGTTGAGAAAGTAAATATACGTATCCTTGTCCAAGAAAATAGTTTTGTTCTTCTAGATAATTACGGGTATACATAATAAATAAACCTAACAAAAACTACTGATTTTTTAAAAAAATTGTACTAAAACTTTGATGAGATTTTTAAACTCCATGTTAAATAATAGCTCCTCATTATATTTTCCAACGTCTTGCGTAAAGTGGAATCTATGCTAATGATTGATTCTGTCCACTCTTGTACTTTTGTCAACATTTATCCGATAATACGTCTTGCTTCTTTAGACTCTTTTATAAATTTATTTGCTTCTCCCAGGTATAGTTGAAATTCATCCATAACTAGCTCTTGTGAGGAAATTTAAGTTTTTCTAGAATACGTTAATTTGAAATTACTATTTAATTATGTAAAGAAAATTAGCATTTTTACCGATAGGTCTGCTTATTTTCATGATTTTTTGAACTCAAATTATTTTCTCCGTTAGCTTAAAAATACATAAAGTAGATTTCTGGCTTTACTCATAATTGAGCCACTTTATAAATCTTTGAGGCTCTATATTATTTATGTTTGAAAGTTATAGGTATTAAATTTGCTCTTTATGCTCGATTCAGCTTTTCGCTGCTGCTCTGTGATAATTGACTTTTTCTTTTGGCTTTAGTACAACTTACAGGTGCTTTCTCAGCCTCACTTCTTGTCTTATTTGACGCAGTATTTACAACTGTTGACTGAGTTTCAGTATGCGATTTGATTATGTATCTTTGTTGTCACCCTCCGATTTCTTTTGATGGCGACGACTGCTTTTCTTCAACTCACCGATTAAATACTTGATTCTGCTGCCACTCAAATTAATCCCCAGCCCTTGAAGCATCTCTGACACTTCATCATAAGTGTAGCCGTACTTAGAGGAAGTCAGCTTCTCAATGTATCTCCTCATCTGCCGGACAGCATCTCTGTCTGATACATCCTCTCGCTCTTTCGGCTTCTGCTCCTTCAGTAATTCGATGGCCTTATCAACCTTGCTCTTAGTGATCACCTCTGATTTCTGATGTTCAGTCATTGTGATTTCATGCAGTGATTAATTAACTACTAATTATCGGATATTTGAAAAAATCTATCCCAACTTGTTTTAAAAATACTAATAAAAATTTGACTACTGCCGCTACGCCGAACTACCTTTTACTGTGACGGCTACACCGTGATGATTATTTAGTCATACTTCTTATAAATTCGTTACTGCGGCTACGCCGTATTTACCATTTATCCCTAGCTGATTTTATCTGCCTTATTGTGGCGTAAGCTTAATCTAGAATTTACCTATTCATTGATTTTTCGTTATGACAAAGTAAGCCGTTGTTATATCCCCTTGTTAGTTGTAGTATTGTCAGCATCACGACTGTGCCATGTTCCCCCTCCCAGCTCCTCGCTGTGCCTCCGTACATACGTAGCCGATAACACCTCCCTTACCCCGAAAATGGGCTAGAAGCAAGCCATGTCTTTTAGCTAACGCTAAACCTCGCTACGCTCGGACGACGGCTTGTTCAAGGGGGCGCACCCCCTTAAAAAACCCCGCTTCGCTTTGTACCCTAAACTATTGATTATGTCTCGTCGCAAGCAGTCAAAAAGACTCATAAGAAACCACCTCTTTTCACTAAGGTTGAGTGACATTGAATTGGATCTGCTGCGGATAAAATCAAAGGATGCGGGAATGTCAGCGAGTGAGTTGATGAGGCGTAATGGATTGTTGCGACCACTGCCCAAACGACTAAGCAAAATTAGCCTACAAACATATTGGGAATTAGGACAAATCGGCAATAACTTAAACCAACTTGTCAAAGCCACAAACACAGCGATAAAAATGGGGCGTACTCCCCCAGCCAACCCAGAACTGTTACAAGAACTTTTGTCAGTGTTGCATCAGTGCAGACGAGACATTGCTCAAGTAGACACGGAAGAAGACAACGACTGGGAAGAAGAAGAGGAGGAAGACGATGATTGGGAAGCAGACGAAGGGTAGAGGTTTTCGCAAGTTATTAGATTATTTACATAACAGTGAAAATGCCAAACTAATTGGTGGTAACATGAGTGGCAGAAATGCCAGAGAATTATCGAAAGAATTTCGACTATCTCGACAACTAAATCCAGATGCCGAACGTGTTGTTTATCATGTCTCTCTTTCAGCAGCCAAGGATGATGTAATTTCTGAATATAAATGGTGTGAAATTGGCAATCGCTACATGAAAGAGATGGGCTTTGATGCCAATCAGTATGTCATCTTCCGCCACGAAAACACCGACGATGATCATGTCCACATTGCAGCCAGCAGAATCAGAATGGACACAGGGTTACTGGTTGATGATTCCTGGGATTATGTACGCTCTGAAAAAGTCCTACGTCAGATTGAAATTGACTATGATTTAGTGCAAGTCCAGGGCAGTAGAGAAAGATTAAATCGCACACAAAGCACAGGACAATTTCGGCGCATTAAACGAGAGCAAGAAGAATATGAGCAGGGTAAGCGCGATACCCCACCAGAACCCAGCATCAAGGAGCTAATTCAGCAGACAATTGATAACTTATCTGTTGATCATCCCCAGATGCCAACGTTAATTATGCGTTTGCAGCAAGCTGGTATTAGTGTAAGGACAGGATTTACCAGGAACGGTAAATCTAAAGGAATTTCTTATGAGAAAGATGGAATTGCTTTTAGTGGCACACAATTAGGTGCAGCCTACACATTTCCTGGTTTGCAAAAACATCTCCGAATTGACTACCAGCCACAAAGGGATGATGCACGAATTGAGCAGCTGTTAAACAATTCTGTTAAGCAAGCGGTGGAGAGCGAACAACTCATAAATAAAATCGCTGAAAATAAAGCTCAAATTCCAACCACTCCTAAACCAAAGCTAAACCAGAATCAAGCAGTCGAGTTATATCAGTATTACAGTGGCGACTTGCAAAGTTTATTAGTGATTGACCGGGACAAAGAAATTGCTAATAGGGCATTATTAGATAATCACCCAGCCCCAGATGTAGAAGAGATTATTAAAGCCAGTCCTGTTGGATGGACTACTGATGAAGCTAAAACATTAGTTCTAATTGCTACCAATCAACTGGCATTGAATAGAGAGCAAAAACAGCGTTCACCCCAGTTTACACCACCAGCAGAGGATGAAAGTCTCTGGCCTGCATTACAAAATTACCTAACTCAAAAACGCGGTATTTCCGATTTACTTGTGCAACCATTACATCTGCTGGGCTTAGGTTACATAGATCAACAGCGAAATGTTGTGTTTATCAAACGGGATTTAAACGGTGAAAAATCAGGCGCACTGGTTTGGGACACCACACGCCTTGACAATCGCTGTTCACAGAAAAGCGAAAGCACCCAATCAGATCAGGGATGGTTTCACATTAAATTGGGTGGAGAAGCAGACGATAAAATCGAGAGAGTATTTTTGTGCGACTCACCCATTGATGCACTGTCAATAGCAGATATGGATAGGGACGCACACAAGGGAATGCCGCCAGTGAGAACAATGTACATGGTGGTGGATGACCCGCATAACTTGCCTCTAGAAGTTCTCAAAAATATCAGCAGAATTGGGCTGGCATTTAATAAGGATAAGCAAGGTCAAGAAACCGCTAGTGCTGTACTAGAATTGCTGCCCCAAAGTAAGAGACTTCCGCCTGATAATTTGACTTGGAATCAGGATTTGCTAGAACGGCGGCACTACGAGCAGGAGAAACGCAGACAGCAGCAAAGAGGTTTTAGTCGGTGATTCGTGTAGCCCCGACGAACTCGTTGCCGCTTCGCTCGCTCTCGGCGGTGGCTCTTACGGGCAGGGAGATTACTTGTTGAGCTAACTAGATCCACAAGCCCGCAAGAGCCACTCCGCTATCGCCGCCGAGAGCGCAACGAGTTCTTAAATCCTCGAAAGCAAGGCATTGTAAACTTTTTAAGTATATTAATGTTTAATTGTTGTTCCTGATGTTCTGGTAGCAATCGTACAGAAACTTACGTGCTTGACAAACTTTGTCTAAAACAGAATCTAACTAGCACCTTGCGAAGAAGCCACAACCCTGATTCTTTTGTTTAAACTATATTTGACTTTACCTAAAAGGCTATAAATTAGGCAATTTTCAACGATTACTAGAAGGCTTGCTATGTCTAATTTTTGTCTTGTACTGATGCTACTTAACCGCCATTACATACAGGCGACCATTGTCGTCTCCTGAAACCATTACATGGCCTTTAATTTAATTAGATTTATCTTTTAAAAGATAATTATACATAATCAATATATTCGTGTACTATATTTAACCAGCATAATGATAATGTATGAAAAATTCAAGCTATTAAGGTCAAAGTATGGCAGCATCACAGGCAAATACAGACAAAAATAATATACTAGCTTTTATAGATAAAGGGTTTTCTGATAGTAATATATTTTGTACTCAGTTTTTGTATAGCTCAGAGTTTACTTTAAATACTTTGAGAAGTTTAGCTAAAAAAAATAAAAATCAGTCTAAATATAAATTAGCTGCTAGCTTAACAGAAGCAATTCAAAACAAAGATATTAGTCCAAACGATGTTTTACTTGCATTTGTACAACAACCTCGAAAATGGTTAAGTCTAAAGTTAGGCAATAGCATAAAATATCCCATTTTAAACCCAGCCAATACACTTATTACAGAATTTGGAGATGATGGATGGTATGGCCCTATTGAAGACGAAAATGATAATCGAAAATGGTATATACGCACGTTAAAATTACCCTACTATCAAAAAGTATTTAAAGCTGAAAATATTTCAAATGATAATATTTTAGGAGATGTTAATCGTGTATCTACTTATCATATTAGATGGACTGTAGTTGCAGAAATAGGAGCTAATTATGTGGCTTTATCATGGAATGGATTTCGATATAACTATTTAAAATCTAATTTAATAGATCCACAAATTGAACCACTGATGCAGTTTCCATATTGGTCTCATATTCCTGATTTTTTCGATGAACTTATGGCTCAATGTCAAGCTACTTGGCAGCATCCGAATCTTAATAACCTAATTTTACAGAATATGTGGGATAAATATGTTGGAAACCAAAATTATATTTGGAGGCATCTAAGAATTCGCACTGATAATCGTGGAGTTGCGTTGAATGCTCATAGCACTGGTGCTTTTGATCAGGCGGAACTTGAAATGAGGGGATTACAAGCATTATCGAAACATTTAGCACAAACAGCATTGAATGTACTTAATTTAGAAGAAACTCCCAAATTAGTTAATACAGTTGAAAATGCTTTGTTGAGAACTCTAATTCATGATTGGGGACTCAAGTCTTATGAATTTAGTTTAGATAACATATCGGAGGACAATGGTAAATCAAAAGGAATAATTCGTTCTCATTTCTATTTTTCAAATGGAAACTTAAAGCATCAAGATAGCTTTCAACATTTGTCATGCTTTCTTGAAAATTATGGCGGAAGTGTCCAAGCTTTAAAGTTTCTTTTATCAGAATTACAAACTTGAGGTGAAAACTATGGCTCGTTTAGTTTGTAAAAACCGATTAGATTTTCTTTCAGACCATCATAAATCATTATTAAATAAACACTTCAATCAGGAAATACAGACAGCACAACCGCATGAACTAGCCATAAAAATTGGTATTGAATATTCTCAAGTTATTGCTATTTTAGCTGTTTTATCTGCTGATAAATTTTGTCAAAATTGGCTTTTAATTTATCACACTTGTGCAGAAACTTTTGTAGAAAGAACTCCTCTCAGTGCAGGAATGCCTAAATTACCTTATGTTTGCCCTCATTGTGAAATCACTTTATATGATTATGATGAACTTCAGTTTGATGTAATGGCAGAAACTAAAACAAAAATTGAATTTATTTAAGAAAATTAAGTATTCAAAATAAATGGAAATGGATTCTAAGCAAGCCGCTAAAAATATTATTGAATCTTTGAAATACTTAAAGCATGATAGTCCTGAATCTAATGAAGTAATCAATTGGTTATATACTCCTGATATTCAACTTTCAGATTATTTAGATGAAATAAAATATTATTTGCAAAAAGAAAAACCAACTGATAGTGAGAGGCAACAAGCAGGATATTTATTAGAAGGAATTCTCACTCTCAGCTTTAAAGGATTAGTAGGCTATTCTGAAATTAAAAGTTATCAATCTGCTAGCCATCAATATGATTTTTTAATTAGTGGTGATGGTGCTGATTGGGACATTATTTGTAATCGCCTTTTTTTAAAAGATTATCGAGGCATTGTTGCTGAGGCAAAAGCAACAGAAGAAGTTGTTTCTGTTGCTCAGTTCTCCCGTCTTTGCAGTATTATGACTCTAGAGTTATTTAATACTGTTGGTCTTGGTGTTTTCTTTACCTTAAAAGGGGCAGCCGGATTTCCTAATACAAGTAGCCGACAAAGATGCGTTAGTTATGCTAGACTTTGCCAGCTCCTTTTTTATGCAAGACATAACAAGAAGATTGTAGTTTTTGATAAAGATGATATTTTTGAACTTAATCAAAACGGTGCTTTAATTAAAATTTTAATTAGGAAAATCAAAGAAATAGAACAATTAAGTGGATTGAAAACAGCACCTGTAACTGAACCAATTGATGTTGATTTACCCGAACGTTTAAAAAAATTAATTTTATAGTTTAATTACTGTTAATAAAAATTGAATTTCACATGATTCCAAAACTAATCAGGCAATTTTATTAAACTCTATTTACTGTTTACGGATAAAAGTGGCATTTGCACTTTCTTGAAATTCTCGCATCTCTCCAAATTGCTTAATATACTCTACCAACTCCTTGGTATGCCCCCCTTCAGAAATTCGCCCCAAATTCCCCACCAGGATAAACAATTCTCTTGCTCTACTCACAGCCACATTCAGTAAATTAGGTCGGCGATTAATAAACCAGAGGCTATAACTTGCTTGACATTGGCGAGTCGAGAAAATTATCACTGATTTCTGGCCACCTTGGAACGTGTGAACTGTGCCAATGCTCTGCTTTGAAAAATCTGTCCAGCGAGATCGTAAACGTTGAGTTAGGGCATTTGCTTGACTGCGGTAAGGTGAAATCACGCCGATTTCGTTCTCAGAATCAGTAGGATTTAAGCGATAACCCGCCGCTAACAACTCCTCAATCAACGTTTCTACTGCATCAACTTCTGCCCAATTTACGTTATTCTCTAGCTTCCCTTCCACATTGCAAGCAATCAGGTTAGTACCCAAGCGAGAAGCTTTAGGCTCAGTTTTGATGATCATGCCGTAATTGCACAAGCGATCGCAAAAATCAGCAATCACCGGAACGCAACGGTAATGATACTTAAGGATAATCCCCTGACCAATATCTTGGATTTGTCCTGATGCCCCAGCAGCACGGTGATAAGCTGTGGAAGCAGTGGGGCTGTAGCGGTCATAATCTACATCCGTTAAACCTTGTTCCAGAAAAGATTTGCTGCGATATTCATCTTTCTTCTGGTCGCTCAAGTTAACAACTGGCTCTAATTGCAATGGATCGCCTACAATCAAAGCCCGATTACACCTCACTAAAACAGGGAAAACCTGATGCGGTGGAATCTGACCTGCTTCATCTACAATTACTTGGTCAATACAGCCACTATCGGGATAGGGTAACAAATTGCGGATGGAGTGCAAAGTGCAAAGAAATACTGGAAATAACAGACTGATATCCCGATAAATGTTTCTCCAATTAAGACTTAACTGGCGGTAAGCATCCCATTCACCATTCAAGACAGCAATGTAAGTCTTCATGGAAGCTATCACCTCATCTTTTCGCCGTCGAGCTTCCTGCTGTTGAAATTGCCAAGACCACTCAAATAACTCTACTTGCAGTGAGTGCAATTCGGTGTAGAAACGACTGTAAAAATCTGTGGTGGGATAACTAGCTAGTCTGGTTTCAACTTGAGAACGCCGATTAATGGAGTCTGTGAGTTCTTGCTGTAATGACTCTAAGTGCTGTTGTGTGCTGTCGAGACTGTTTTGTTTTTGCTGCCAAGAAAATGCTTCTGCTAAAAGCTGATTAACATTCTCCTGGGCTGCTATGAGAGATTCAGTTGTTAGTGGGATTTGAAAAGGAAATGGGGTGGCCAGTGTCGCTAACACAGGCATCTCTATTTGTTTATGCAGGCGTTTGAGAATATGATGTGGGCTGCTTTTGCTTATCGAGTGCCAGAATCGTTTAATCGCCTGCAAAATCTGGACAAACCAGTTGTCATTTCTACTCTTATTCTGCCAGTAATCAACTCTAGGCAAAGAACGCCTAGCACTGTCAAGATGTTGTCCTATCTGCTGGTAGGCTTCTAGTGGAAACCTAGAGTAGTCGTGTGAAGATTCTAATGCTGAGGGCTTAACAACAGAGGTCTTTATCGCTGACTCGACCGATTGTATATCTCGGCATAGCTCCTCTAATAGTTGTTCATCACCACTTTTCTGTTGCAGATAATTTTCGTCTTGTTTTTTGTAAGTTTCTATTTGTTGAACACCAGTTAATAATTGTTGTTGTGCTGACTCCCATTCATCGTGATTAAACGTTTCTTTGGTTAACCAGTCGAGTGCAGCTTGCAAACTAGGTAAAACTTGGCTCTCAACTAAATCCCTTGAGCCTCCCGACAAGTAGAAATGGTCAGAGGTCAAGTTACTGGCTAAGATTTTCTCAACGTTCTTTACAGCAAAATTGTTAGTGCTTGTTACCACAGTTAGGTTACTTTTATCTTTACCCGTTGTTGCTAATTCCACGGCTCGACTTACCACTTGCTGCGCTATCTTATGTAACAACAGTGTGGTCTTACCATTCCCCGGCGGGCCAATCACGGCAGTAATAGAGTTTAACTGAGAATGTTTAAGAGCTTGTGCTTGATAGTCATCGGGTAGCGAGTTAGGAAAAGCACCCAAAAAAAGCACTTCATGCTGAGGTGTTTTTGGTTGCCCAAACAGGTATTCGTAAGCTGGATGTCCTGGTCTTGCCCACTGAAAGTAATTCTGTTCGCTGATTTTTTGAAAATCTTTTTTGAGGTGCTGATTAAAAGGAGCGTAGTCAAAATCTAATAAATAGGGGAGCAGTTTTGACCGCACAGGAAACGGTGGTAATTCAATCAGTCCCATAAAATCTTGTAGCGTCTTAAAGGGACGATTGAAAGTAGTTTCGAGAAAAACTTTCAGCCCTTCCCTTGTCACCAGGGACTCAGCCGCTTCTTCCTCCAGCCCGTACCACTGCATCAAATTGGGAATAACAGGCTGAAACTCGTACTGGGTTAAATCCCATCCGCCAGTGCGATAATTGCCCTCAAAGATAGGAGAAACGTTGATGGTGAACAACGGGCGAAATTGACGGCGATTGCTTTCAATTTCATAAATCTGGGGGAAAGCTACAGCAATTGATGGTAATTCTGTTTGAACTTTGTTCTTGGAATTTTTAAACTGTTGCTTGATGTTTTTAAATAAAGACTCGTCTATTAATAATTTATCCCCTACCAGATTTACAAGAGAGTCCCAGATGTTGGAGTGTTCCGATTCGTCAGCTTCTACTTTGGCATTACTCAAATTTTCGATGTAAATGTAATCTAACCAAGCCTTGAGTAATGCTTGAATCTGTGAAGCTTCCGCCATCTCTGTTTCTCCCCTCTCACCCAATCATGAATCACAGGTTTTTCAATTCTATTCGTAGAGATTACCTGACAACCTTTAATAAGTCACTCGTCCCCAAGTAAGGCTTCTAGCTTGTTTAGAAGGTTTACTAGCTGTTTTTCCTTGCGTGGTTCTTTCCATAGCTGACGCTTTTTAATGCGCTGGGTGATATCTTTGAGTCGTTCTGGTATTTGGTTAGGTGTTTTAGATGAGGCGGATGGTTCATCAGGAGTGTTAGCGATAATTTGTTCTTTGATTTGGCTTAAAGACCAATCGTTAGCTATTGCTTGTGACAAGAGTTGTTTTCGCACTTCCTCATCTTTTACTCGTGCCAGGGCTTGGGCTTTGGTATATTCCAGCTTGCCTTCTCGCAGTGCCATTAAAATTTCTTCGGGCAGATTGAGCAATGGTAAACGCTTGGTGGTGAACGATAGCCAATTCATCAGCCCCAGGCTCTCAAATACCTGTTCTACCGTCTTTGATTGCTCCAAATCCACTTTAGGAGAAACGTTTCTCCTAGATTCTGTTTCCTCGTCTAAATCGTCAGAAATGTTATCCCCAGTTTCTGTTTCTTCTGAGTTAGGAGAAACGTTTCTCCTAGATTCATCTAATGACTCTGGTGGCTGCTGTTCTCCTTTGCTGTGAGCGTTCTTCATGCGGTACAGCAAGGATTTGACAGCTTCTATATCGCAATGAAGCCGGATTGCTAACAGGTGTAAGATACCTTCAGTTTCTTCTACAGGGTTCAGGTCTTCTCGTTGCAGATTTTCAATCAAAGCCAACTGAAATGCTTGGTCATCAGATAGCTCACGCACAACCACAGGCGCAACTTCAAGCAAAGCTTCCTGCCCTGCCCGATAGCGTCTTTCTCCTGCTACTAATTCGTATTTACCTCCGCCTAGCGGACGCACTAACAAAGGTTGGAGGATGCCATGCTGTTTGACTGACTCTACTAATTCTTTTAATGCTTGTGGGTCAAAATATCGTCTGGGCTGGTGTGGGGGTAGAACTATATCTTCCAGCTTGATAGTAGTTTCGGTAGCTCTTGATGTTTCTGCATCTGGTGAGTCTAACCAAGGTGCAGGGGGTGGAGTTGTAATTTGACCCCCAAAGGGTTTGTCTGTTTGCTTACGTCTTATCACAAAGCCTCCAAAGCCAAAGCTATTTCTTCAAGGATATTGACTACAGAATGTTTAGGGTCAAATACTGCTAGTGGCGCACGTTCTTCTGTGGCATCAACAAAAGCAGTAGCTCTGGGGATAGCGGGGAAGATACGACCCCAAGCCGAAAGTTGTTCTTGGATGGCTGCTAATGCTCGTTTATCGGCTGAGTTCTGGTGAGCATACCGCGTAGGAACAAACCCGGCTATTTGGATTTTACGGTTAGCTTTATTTTTTACGTGGGTAATAGTTTGTAAGAGTTCGTCCGTTCCCTCAAAGGCTTTGAGATGGGTTTCCACTGGTACGAGTACGTGTGTAGCCGCAACTAAGGAAATGTAAGAAAGTAGCCCTAAACTGGGGGGACAATCTATCAGGATGAAGTCGTATTCATCCTGAATAGGTTCAATGGCTTCCTTAAGGCGCAGGTCGCGCATGGCAGCACTGACTAACTGCATTTCTGCTCCACTCAGGACTCTGCTTGCTGGAGCCAAATCCATACCGTGAATACCCTCATGAATCGGTAAGGGCTGCTCGTTGATAATGGCATCAGCAACAGTTTTTTGTAGCTGAGATGGCACTAACCCCATGAATTTGGTCAATGAGGCTTGGGGGTCTATGTCAATGAGGAGAACGCGGTGTTCTCGTTTTGCTAGGTGGTATCCCAGGTTTTGGGTCAGTGTCGATTTGGCGACACCACCCGCCTGATTAAACAGGGCTATAATGCGGCATTGCTTGTCAGTAGTTGACACTGGCTCTTGTCCCTAGAAGATACGTTAACGTTTGGTCAACCGACTCGGTTTTAGTTTCCAGTTTACGTGGCTCAGTTGAAAAAAGTTTATTTTTAGATATAAATTCCAGCAGATTTTATATAACTTCACCTAACTAGAATTAGCTGGAGGGGAAACCAAGCTTTTGGTTGAACACTTTCGGCTACATGGAGTAATTCGCTCCTATGACGATTGTAAATTATAGTTCACTGGCTATAATAGTATTTCCGTACTTGCAGATTGTATTGTCTTTAGGCAAAGTTCTACTATATTTATGGCTGAAAAGCGTCAGCAACCTGAGTCAGTATCCTTCCGTCCTTCGGATTTCATGAGAGCGCGGCGACCTTATCTTTTCTCCGATACACAAGTAGTTGGGAAGTCGTTGCTGGATCGTAGTTTTCTTGAATATCACTTGGAAACACTGACCAATCGTAAACAAGAACTGGAGTTTGAAAACTTCTGCCGGAAACTAGCTGAAAAAGAGCTTTGTCCTAATCTTTTGCCACAAACAGGCCCTACTGGGGGGGGAGACAGCAAAGTAGACTCTGAAACCTATCCTGTATCTGATGCTATTTCTCTTCGCTGGTATGAGGGAATTGGGCGCGAAGCTGCATCAGAGCGTTGGGCATTTGCAATTAGCGCAAAACAACAATGGCGTTCAAAAGTCCGTTCTGATGTAGAAGGTATTGCAGGAACACAGCGTGGCTACACCTTAATTTATTTCATTAGTAGTCGATATATCAAAGATAAAGATCGAGCCAACATTGAAGATGAACTGCGAAAACAGTACAACATTAATGTACGAGTTCTAGATAGAACTTGGATACTCGATAAGGTGTTTCAGAACAAGCGAGAAAATCTAGCTGTGGAAACGCTAAAAATTAATTTGCCTCTTACACAGGCTGTTAACAAGGGGGCTTTAGACACATCTCGTGAAGCTGAATTGAATGATCTGGAGACGCAGATAAAAGATCCTAGTCGTTATCAAGGTGTCGAGTATCAACTTGTTGAGGATTGCCTTGAAGCAGCTATTTTATCACGCGAACTTGAATTACCACGAGTAGAGGTTGAAGGACGTTTTGCACGAGCCGAGCGCATAGCCGAACAATATGGAATCCATCAGCAAAAGCTCCGATGTGCTTATGCCAAAGCATGGACTGCTTATTGGTGGCATGATGACTTTCACACGTTTAACCGCATCTATAATGATGTTGAGCGTCTAGCTATTGAAAGCAGCCAAGTCACAGATATTGAAAAATTAGCTAATTTATGGCAACTTCTGTGGACAACCGTTCAACGGTCACAACTTGAAGTCAACGATGCAAAGCTAGAAGCACGAACCAAAACTTTACATACTGAATTACAGCGTCTCCAGGCTGATCAAGATAGACCAAGCACTGCCTTACAAGCAAGATCCATTGAGTTACTAATGGATCTAACTGAGTCCAAACATGAACCTGCTGAGTTAAAAAGGATACTAGAGGAATTTCGCAAGGTATTTGCAGAGGCTGAAGGTTTAGTCAACTTTCCCGTAGCTCCATTGATCGAGATTCTCATGGAACTCGGTAAATATTTGCCTGATGATCCTGCCTTCGATGAACTTTTTGAAGCTGTACTTCTACTCTCTCAACAACGCGAGAGTAAAGCAACTTCAGGACGTATGCTTTTGACACGAGGAAAGCAAAAACTTCTTGGCGGAAACCCTTACGAAGCAATTCGTCTTCTTGGTCGAGCGCAGCATAACTTAGCTATGCGTGAGTGTCGTGGTGAGTTAATTGCTGCACTAGCTCTATGTGCAAGTGCTTATGAGTCCGTAGGCTTACTGTGGGCTGCACGTTCCAATATGCTCCTAGCAGCATCCCAAGCTTTTAATGAGTATTGGGAAAACGGCACAATTACTATTCAAGCCTTTGCCTGTCTACAACGTCTTATCTGGCTCGAATTACAATTAGGGCGGATTCCAATCACACTCGCTTGGATTGAAACCTCTACAGTTATTGCACAAGCAATTGGACTGAATGAAGAAGCTAAAGAGAAATTTAATAAAGAGAGGGAAACTCAAGATTTGGTACTTGGGATTCTTCTTCTTAAAACTGCCCTTAAGGATTTGCAGTGTTTAGAGTTTTTGCCAGTAGTTCTTGAAAAACTTGGGTTTCATCATTCATTCATGGCATCGTTGTACGCACTAGGTTATGAAGATTATCTTCGTTCTGAGGGTTGGATTCCAGAGGAGGAAGATGAGGCGAGTGTACGTAAATTTTTTAATGATTGGACAGCACAACCAGCAAGTCATGACCTACCAGAACTACCAGAAATTTTAGCAGAGGATACAGTAGAACTCCGCTCACAAGTTCTTGGCTGCAACGTAGTTGCTGAAGTTTTAAATAATACTAGATCGCTGTTTATTGCAGAGTCAATTCTTGCTGCATTTGAAGCTTTTCTGGCAACAAGTCTTGATTCGCAATTATTCCCTCATCAACCAAATATTAGATTTCAAATAGTATCATCGGATTCTGTTGCTAACGTTATTGATTTTCAAATTAAAGAGGAAGGCGGAGAAACTTTTGAAACTCTCATAGAAGTAAAACATTCTGCTAATGAATCTTACATAACAGAGCTTAATCCTGAATCATTAGGCAAAACGCTGGCTGAGTTAATTATTCGAGTAATTTTTAAGATAGCGTTTGTATCAGATCCAGAACAGTATTTTGAAAGACTTTTACAAGATGAACTGGCTTTTTCTCGCGCACTGGATTTTACAAACGTAGCTGTAGCTGTTTGGAATATTTTGGGTAAAAGTCCAAAACTGCAACTAACGGATTGGAGGTTAAGCGACAGTGATCAGCATTTTCCATCTCAACGAACAAAAACCTGGAACACTGAAACAGTTCAAAATACCTCTGAAGAACAAGCTAATGTAGTCTTACCCAAGCCAGGACAAGGTGAACCTCCGCCTGAACTCAATAGTATAGATCACCTAAAACATCGGGATCGTAAGATTTTATCATTGATTAATGTCCATCTTTGGGAAAAAGCTGGTTGGTGCGGAGTAGGCGTTGGATTTATACCAAATTCTCAAAATCTCCCACTCCTACAGCTTGCACTTTTATTTCGAGATGAAAATGCAAGCAAGAAAATTTTTGCTCAATGGCGAGAAGCTGTAGGAGACACAGATGTAGAGGAAAAAATCAGCGTATCTATTATCACTGGAATTGATGCTGATAATCCAGCAGCTTATCGTGTAGTTATTGGGACTAATCCTGATTGGCTGGAAGTTTCTAGTAACTCACAAGTCCTATTGAGTTATCGTATTCGCACTATTGAACCAAGCAATTCTAGAAATATTGATCAATTTATCAGTGCATTTGAAAATTTGGGATTTTACATCCTTACACCAGGATATATAGCTCAAGACAGTTCCAGTCCAGATTTTTTCTGGGAGCTTGGAATTATGAAACGACAAATATCCATTCGTCCAGCATGGCAAATAGGAGAACATGATTTTGATATTTGTGGAATTCAAAGTGACGATAAAATAATTATTCCTGAAGATGTCAAAGACCCTCCAGTAGTAGCTGCTTTGGCACGTCTGAGGAAACTAAAGTATAGGTAATTCTCTAAAAGCTGCTGAGTGTCAAGTGTGGCATCAGTTTACGGGTGTCCGCCGAGCTACTCAGATTGGGATGCACACTCAAAAGCTAGCACTTACTTGGCATATTTTATAGCATTTTTATCATTATGGATTTATTTACGCCTATTGTCCCTAAAGAGGAGCAACATAATCACTTTCTCTATATTACAGAACCAGGATTTTGCGAACCAGAGATTGAAGTTATTAAAAGTTGGGCTGATGGATTTATAGATCGCAATGAAAAACTGGTACAAGAATTTCAAACAAAGTTTAATTCCGTATTCTGGGAATTATATTTATTTGCCTGTTTTAAAGAACTCGGATGTAGCGTAGATACCTCATATGAAACTCCAGATTTTCTTGTAAGTTCACCCTATGGTGATTTCATTGCTGAAGCAGCAATAGCAAGTAATAGTGAAGGCTATAGACCAGAATGGGATAAAGATTACGATTTATTAGAAAATACTAGCATAAAGGACATACTAAGATTATCCGCACTTAGGCTCGAATTCTCTATAAAGAAAAAGGAGAAGAAATTCCGTAAAGATTACTCTAAGCTTCCTCATGTTAAAAATAAACCATTTGTAATATGCGTTGCTCCCTTTGAGCAACCATTTTTTTTCTTGCAAGATTCTCTAGCAATTATCAGAGTCCTTTACGGATATGAAGAAGTTCTTTCAAGAAGAGATGCAGATGGTAATTTGACTATCATTGGAGATTCTTATAATTATAGAGTTCAAAAGAAACCAGGTTTTAATGTAAATGTTGGATTATTTACTAATTCTAAATTAAAGCACGTAAGTGCAGTAATCTTTAACAATAGAGCTACCTTTTGTAAGGTGCGTGCTTTAGCTAAGATTAGTAAATATCCAGTTCTATTTAGTGGCTCTAGATCATGCCAATCAGATCAGCAAGTAGGACTGTATAGATTTCTAGAAGAAAGGCCAATTTATAAAGAAACGATTGCTGATGGTTTACATATACTTATAAACCCGTTCGCTGAAAATCCTCTAGATTTAAAACTTTTTGAAAATCGAGAAATTGCCATACATAATTATGATCCAAAAACAGGTGATTATCTATCCTATATACCTAATAATTTCTTACTTCATAGAACTTGCACTAGTATTACTTCCGCAGACCATTTGCAAGAATTTAAAAAATCGTTAAAAGAACAAAACTACAAAGAACTAGAGCCTGAAATTTGGGAAGAAGATGATTTAATAGAGTTTGGCGGAAAGCTAGGATATATCTGTAATAATCACATGGCACATTATAAAGGGTGGAGTGTCATAGTGTCTCTTGACTCAATTGATCAAGATTGGAGTTCTATAGCAATTCAAAAGCTTTGCTATAGCATTTCAGAATTTCAGAGCGAGAATAGTAAAGGCAGTCAAAATTCAATTCTTTTAGGAGAATTCTTCTCAACTAAAGATGAAGCTTATATTGCTATGAAAAAGAAAATAGATGAATTTAAAGCTACATAGCACATTCAAAAAATGTAAATACTCTATCCATTAATATTTTACTTCTTCAAACAGTATCGAGTGCTAGGTTCAAAGTACCAGTCAACCTTGCCACTACTTACATTTTTTATTGAATCATGCTAATTATGCTTTTAACAGCGTCTATAGCTTCACTAAAAGTGGGGCATTCATCTTCTACAGCGTAAGACATTCCTGTAACAAATTGCTGATATTCATTAGCATATAAAGAATCATCTTCTAGTGTTAACAGCATTTTGTGCAATAATTCTACTTCGGAGTTGGCTAATGATTTAATTTTTCCTCTGTTGTTCTTTATATCTTTTCGCATCACATCAATAACTAAATCTGAAAAGCTTGAATAATTAAAAATTACGTCTTTTAATGCTGTTAAATCATATAAATGGCGAATAAGAGACGGATCATCTTTTTCACTATCTCTGTTCCTAGATAACACTCGCCAAGTTAAAGCACTTAGTTTCTCTGCTGCTGTTTCTATGGGTGAAACACAAGCCATTAAAGGAACTTCTGGTGATTGATCCATTGCTTGAGCGATAAAAGACTGTAAAGGTCTTTGTTCAACAGCCAAGGTGGGCGAAATAAAATTAACCTCTAACTTTATATAGAGACGAAGTGCCGCAGGTATGTGAAAATTTTCTTTGTAGCGAATGTTGCAAGTAAATTTACGATTTGCATTTTCAGACTTTGGTTCGCCCTCCAATGACCATTCTGAACTACTACCACGGATTACTTCAACAATTTGCTTTCGGTAGTTACTAAATTCATTCCGTGTAGGATTTGCTTTTGGCAAAATTACTTTGAAATCAAGGTCTTCCGAAAAACGTTTAATAAGTCCAAACCCTTTTGATAAGCTAGTTCCCCCCGCAAAAACTAATTGCATACCAAAATTATTGACAGTGATCAAGGATGCAATTATCCGCATAGCATACCAATCCTTCTCAACAAATGAAGGATCAACACCAAGATCACTGGCAATAACTTCTATAAGGTTTGGGTCAAGAAACGTATTCAAAGGTTACATATTTACCGTCGTAACCAATTTTACGTGAAACTCGTCCTTTAACGCCAACAACTCGTCCGGTTGGAACTTGCGTTGTACGTCCTTGACTATAAGCTTGATCATAGCTTGATGCTACAACCTCTATCTGCAATTTTTTTAGAGCTTCAGTTGCTAGTTCACGTAACCCTCTACGGGGAACTATACGCTTTGATAAAGGAGAAAATGCAGCTTTAGCGTAAAGCCCATAACCAATTTTTACGATTTTACCTTTTTCTTCTAATTTCTTAAGACTACGCCCAATTTGAGTGTAGCTAGCAATGTCTACAAAATCCTTACGCATAAAGACATCACGATCACTACTGTCAATTCGACGAGTGATTTTATCTTCTACTGTGTTAGGGGTTTTCATCTTTTTAGTTTCCCCTGACGAGGATTAAGTGAAGTAGTAAAGGCTTATTGGGAGGTTTAATGGCTTTTATTAGCTCACAACATAATGATAAAGCAGGTTTGTTGAATTATGTAACTTAATTCAACAATAATATTCTTTTCACTCTGGTAGTTCAAAAATCCAAAGCAGAGATAGCGTTTTGCTTCTGCTTCTCAGTTACCCCCAAATAACGCTCCAAAGCTGCCAAAGTCCGATGCCCCGATATCTCCTGTATATGGCGCAACGGTATCCCCGCATCACTCATCCTGGTTAACGCTGTCCTCCTGAAGCTGTGCGTACTTACCCCTTCAATCCCCAGCCGCACACAGGTATCTCTGAGAATTTTGTCAGCACTGACCTTATGAATATGCCCCAACCCATGCCGCCCCGGAAACAAGAACTCCTTGCGGCGGTTGGGGTTGTACTCTTCCAAATACTGCTTGAGCTTCGGATGCACTCGAATTTCCCTAGTGTCCCGCTTGCCTTTGGTGTTGACGCTACGTAACACCAACACCCCTCTGACACCGTTGCTGCCAAACACGTCATTTACAGCCAAAGTGCAAGCCTCGTTGATGCGACAAGCAGCATAAAGGCACACGCCGAATAAAGCGCGATCGCGTGGGTTGACAAAGCCCTCAGTAAATAGGAGATTAATTTGGTCGGGGCTGAGGATTTCTGCCCTACCGAAACGGTTTATTTTCATAGGGTCTAGCCTACATGATCTTCCTAACAATTCACAATGTAACTGACCCAAAAGCCTATGATTTCGTCAGCGATGACACACGCTTAACCCAGACTTATCATTCAGCCCGACACCACAAACGCTACAACCCTCATTCTTTCGTAGGCTGATTAATTTTGCTTATGTTTGCAACGCGATGACCAAAAGCAAGTATAATCCACACGAATCATGTTGTGGCTGGACTGACTTGTCTATACTAGCTTCTATACCTAGAATCCTGTAGTTGGGGTCATCGTGGTCGGATAGCAGGACTATATCGCTATAATCCCCCCCTCAGAACCGGACGTGCGCCTTGCAACGCATCCGGCTCAAGCAAGTCACAAACTACGGATTGTTCCAGAATGTATTTGAGTCAAGGCAGTATAGATGTACAAGTTGTAGGTTGCCGTAATTATCACCACCACCCTGAGATTTTGGCTTTTTATGATGAAGATGTAACTCCTCATTATTTAATAGCGATTCCGCGCAGACAGGACAGACATATTGTTACCTTTGGGCTATCTTCTGTCTACTTTTGATTAATTCAGATTTAGCTTTCACTCTCTGTCGTTTAATCCAGTAGTCCCTCAATTTGAGGTCATCAGGTGAATTTACTTTATTTAAAATATGCAAATTTTACTTTAACTAAGACGTTAATTTATTTGTAACAAAGTATTTTTAATTTTTTCTATATTTGGAGTCAATTCGCAACCATTAGTTAAGCAATAGACCAGCAAGCGAGTGCAATCATAGTAATGATCTATATCATTCCTAGACTCGAACTGTGAATTTATAGTAATACCAGTTATAGTAATACCACGATGCTCAATAAGTATAGTTTTTAGTTGTTCAATCCAATGCCAATTATTATTCTCCCAGCATTGCTGTTTATTTTTGGGATTTTCTAATTGCTCTATACTAAATAATTCATCTATCAAGTCTTGCAGTAATTGCTGTAATTCAGGAGATAGACCAAGGGCTAGTGTATCTTTTCTGGCTTCATAAAGTTTATGTGCTAAAGCAAGAATACTGTCAAAGGTAGGGTCACAAGTAATGTCAAGAGTATTATTAATATCCCAGGTGAGTGAAACACCAAGTTCAAGACTGGATAAAATACTGCTATCACCACTAAAAGTAGCTGCAATGCTACCAACTGTGTTAAAACTTATAGTCTGACAAAGCACGAAGCCAATCGCAAGCTCAAAGTAAAATGCACGAATAACTAATGGTTCGTAGTTAGCATTGACAGCATTAGCTTTCTCACTGCACCAGTTTAAAAAAATTTTTAAATCAGAATTAGATTGTACATAGTATTGACAAACTAAGTTCATTATATCTAACAGATCAATTCCTCTCTTACGATTCCCCACTGCTATCAAAAATACTTCTCGCCAGTCCGGGTAAAGCATAAAACTGATTAAATCTTTTAAGGCATCTTGTTTAGGGTTTTCTAGAAAATATTTAGCCGTGAAATATTCTTGAAATGTAAGGTGATAAAAGGAATAAATTTGACGAAATTCTTCGATTATTAACCCATGTTGTGACTCAATTGCTCTCAGTAATACCCTACAATGCTCATTTGATAATTTTTGAGGTTTACAACTACTAAATTCTAAATTCAAAAAATAACTTTTAATATTTTCAAGTATTTCTTCTTCCGGAAATTGCTTAATACTTTTTTTCCAGTTTTCAGCAGCAATATAACTTAAAAAACTAACTTTTTCTTCTACATTTAAACAGCGATAAAGCTGTTCTACCTCAATATCCCTGTTTATATTCTGATGAGCAAACTGCTCCCTCTTAATTCCCTTCTCTTCATCCCATTTACTCAGCAAAATTTCAGTAGCTTCCTTGCATAGCTCGTATCGGTTGGACGGAAAATCGAAATCATCCTTTTTATCAGTGTTTTCTTGAAAAACCAAGCAGAGCAAGTTAAGCAAAAGAGGTATCGTAGCCAATTCTTGAATTTGAGCGTATTTTGAAAGCTTTAGTTTAGCAATAAACTGTCTAGCTTTATTCTCATCTTTCTCAGGTAAATTTTTGGAATTTTCAACAAACCATTTCCTAACATAAGCTTCCATTTGCTCTTGAGTGAAGTCAGCAATCTCAATTTCAGTAAAGCCTTCATAACTATCCTCAAAAGCGGCTAATCGACTAGTTATTATGAACTGGTTTTTATAGAAAGTATTTGCAAAAACTTCGAGTTCAAATTTTATATTATTATTTACTCCAGCAACTTCATCCAAACCATCGAGCAAAAATAAAACACTTCCACTATCTAAAATTTTTTCTACTTGTATCTTTGAGAATTTATTGTTAAAGAATACATTTTCAATATATTCTTGTAAAGTATTTTTACTTTTCACTAATAAATTTAAACGGATATAGATAGGTATTAATTTAGTTTGATTTGGTGTAAGTTCACTTTCAATGCAATGGATTGCCAAATACTTCAAAAATGTTGTTTTACCTGCTCCTGGTTTACCCAGTATTATCACCTTATTAAACATTTTCACAGCATCTAGCCCTGCTATTCGTTCATTAGGATTACTTAAATCAATCCGCTCAAACTTTTTAGTATCTTCACTAAACATTCTTGGTCTTTCTGGATTTTCACTCGCTCCTGTAAAGTGGGTCGATTTTTTAAGATTCTTAATCCTTTGTTGGTTAGATATAATTGGTTTTCCATGCTTCGACCGAATTTTTACTTCGACGTAAACTCTATTTAGAGGTTGTGTTTTGCGATCTAACATTCGCAGAGAACCACATTCCTCTTCAATTTTGGCTTTACAGTGTGTTCGTACTTCATCTACAAGTACATCCACGACACTATCTAGTGAAGTTACTAAATTAGTTGATTTAGATTGACCTGTAATTTCCTGCCAATCTAGTTCTAGCTGTTCGCAGATTTTGACAAAATTTTTGCGGTCTACTCCGTTGCCTGCAAAAAAATTAAAAACTGGCTGGCGGGTCGTCTCTACTTTTTCTGCTAATTCCTCCTGTGTCCAACCTTTACCAGTCAGAGATGCCCTTGCCTTCTCGATACCTACTTGACACGCCTTAAGAGATTGTCTTGCCATAGCCAAAAACCTAACTTATGCCTATTCTACGGGTTGAAAGCGAAAGTTATACGTAACTCATACAAAAGCCATTGCTCTCAAAACCTTACCTAGACTGAACTTTAAACGCCGAACAGCGAAACTAAGAGCAGTTGATTGGTAAAAAAAGATGACACAATTCACGAATCAAGAAATTATCAGAGAGCGTGTACGCCAAGCACGTTACAGTTTCAACCTCGCACTAATTGCAACTGGACTGTCTGCTTGTATTAGCCTTATAGGTGCTGGGCTTTTACTATCAGGCAAAGTTCCCGAAGGAACTGTTACGGCCGCAGGTGGAATGGCTGCAAGTGTGCGATGCACTAGGCTTGCTAAAGACGCAAACGACAGGCTCGACAAGATTTTATCCGAACTAAAGGATGAAGATTCAGTTTAGCTCTAGCAATCGCCCCTTTCAAACCTGTGTTAATACCCCTGACGATAACTGCCTTTTGTGATACAAAACTTAGCTGATTTATTATTGGTGTCTACCGGACATCATCTAGATACCTGGTGTCTGGGTCGTGTCTAGTGTGGTGTCTGTTGGTGTCCATGTCAAAATTTGTTTGTCCTTGTGGCGATAACTGTTTATTCAGTTGATGGAAACAGTTCCTTATATTCGGTGTAAGCCTGTTTCCAGCCCTTACCGTTTTTCTCCACTCCCCAGAGGGATTGAATAATTTGAGTCTGCGACATTTTCTTGGATATCATCTGCTTGACGATGCCAGTCAGTTGTTCAAGGGTCAATTCTGCGGGAGTGTAACGAGTTTCGGAAACGTTTCCAGTATCACTAGCAAGGGTCTTAGAATCGCCATTTTCCGGGTTGGTATCACCGATTCCGGTATCGTTTCCGGTATCGATACCAAACGATTCCAATAGCTCAAAAGCCTTGTCAGTCGGTTGGTATCGGTCGGTATCGCTTGGATTTGGGGGGCAAGTGGGCGGTGGCGCATCCGGTATCACCCAAGTTTCATCTAGCCATGCTCTGGCCTGATTCAGAAACTCATCCTGTGGCTTCTCTTGGGGTGGTACTCTATCAACCAAAACCGGGGAATCACTTCTCAACTCAGGAAAATACTTAAGCAGTGTCCGCGCTGGGTCAGGTTGTCCAGAATGAGGATTAACCTCAGTTTTTAACCAGTCTGGAATCGTGCCAATTTCGCCAAGTGCGATTGCCTTATCAAAGCTATCTATGTCTGCCAGGAAGTAACGCCCAGTTGCGAGTGAGATTGACTTCAGGGGAGACAGTTTTTTACTCGTGGCTTCACAGCCAATAAAAGTAGCCCCATTTTTGAAAGTATCACCAAAACCTGCGGTGTTTTTCGTCCCCACCCAAGATGTCAAATTTTTGCCGTGCAACACCACGAAAATTTGTGCGCCTTTCTTACTGGCACGAGTAAACAAAAAGCGAATAATCCATTGCTTCTGCTCATCACTGAGATAATCAGACAACGCCACCGCTTCATCAATCACTAAAATAATATCTGTGTAACTATTTTGGGTGGCGTTGTCCATCTCCCTTAAATACTGGTACAAATCACCTGCAACAGTAGCATCAGCCTTTGCACCATCCAATTCTCGGTAACTAAGTCTACATACTAAGTGATGGCATTGGAACGGGTACACGTCATCACCGGCGGTAAAATAGTGAATTTTGGTGTTTGGCTCAAGTGCTTTACTGAGGATGGCTAAAATCGCCATGAGAGTACCCTTACCACCTCGCTGATTGCCTGCAATCACCGTAATTTGGTCATGGATGCACTTGGCAATATCAAAGCCACTGTTACTGAGTGCATCAATAATTGCGATCGCTCTGTTGTGAAGTGGCAGTGTTAACAATGATTGAATCTCTGGTGCTTGGTTCTGTGAAGGATCTGGTGCAGCAGGTTGGATTGTTGGGGAACAGGGCAATTCTACAAACTGCGGCTTAGTTGGTTCAATGAACTTGGGTTCAGGTATCTTAGGTTGTGGCAGTTGGGCTGTTGTTTGGGATTGTTGCTGAATTAAAGTCACCTGTGCATGGTTAATTCTAGGGTCAGGGGCTACCTGTGCCAGATGTTTAGCCAACTGCTCAACAGTAGGAAACGCACCTCTGTAGTTGGTGAAGTTGTCCAGTAGCCACCTGTAAGCATAAAACCGCTTGCCAGCTTCTACACCAGTTAGAAATTCGGTGAGGGTGTTGGTGTACTGCCGCAGCATCACAAATTCGCTACGCTCCAGGGGTGCAAGATGGTTCATCAAATCCACAATTTCATTCTTGCCAGCAAACCATTCCTCTCGCGCTTGGGAGTCCCCCATTGCTGAGATAAATTCGAGAAAGTTACCGCGTACAAAGGGAATGGGAGCAAAACAGTGGGAGTCAGTCATGTCTTGCACCACTGACCAAGCATAACCCAGTCCGGCTATCAGTGCGCCGATGGGGGCCAGTGGGGAAGTAGCATAACAAACAGATCCGATGGATGCCGTCGCTAAAGTAACGCATTTGGCTAGGTTCATACCTGCCCTTTCAGTTTTGGCACGAACCAACAATTGGTCAAGTCTTTCTACTAACCAAGGGGCGATGTTACCGGCTTCCAAGTGTTCAATGCAGGGATAGTCAGCTCGTAATGAGGCAGTTTCTTTTGTAGCGAGTTGCGGTACTGATTGGTAAATGTCGGGTGAAAATTCCAT
>NZ_CP040302.1 GCF_013393945.1 Nostoc sp. TCL26-01 | reverse complement strand
AATTCAGCTAGTTAAATCAATATTCACGACTATATCAAAGTTTATCTTTTAATCATTCTCATCATGAAATTATCTCTAGTCTGTACACTAGTCCGAAATATATATAATCGGCACGCAAAAAATAGTATAAAGTTTAATATTTCACCGTGTATTTAGCATAATTCAAAATTCATTTCCTTATATTTTTTGCTATTTAAACTTACTTTATCCCTACTTTTATAGTACTAAATATTAATTTCACCTACTTTTTAACTACTTGGATATCAATCATCTAAAATGCTACTTACTTTTCACTTACTTCTTTAAAATTTTTTAAATCTAATTACCTAAGTTAATCAGTTGACAAATTAAATAAATTAACGCAACTATATTGATAGATAATTTAATGTCGCGTCAGCAGATCATTTTAGGAGGATATTTTGATTGACAAGAAAACAAATTCAACTTGCTTGGAAATTAAATAACTTTCAAATATGTGAGGACTTAAAATGTCAATTCATAATAACGTCCTTTCCTCATCAAAATTAGCGGACTTTAATCAGAATGGTTTCGTTTGCTTGCAAAGCTTATTCACGATGATGGAGGTTAAAGAAATAAGTAATGCTATAGATGAACTTGAAAGAGAAGACCCAATCAGTTGTATTGGTAAGCAGATGGTATACCTTGAAGACAACCTTCTCACAGGTCAAGGTAAAGTGTATGCCAAAATTGAGAAGTTTATTGAGTATAGTACTGTTCTAAACGAATTAGTCTACAGTCCCAAGCTCATAGGCTATATAAGCCAACTATTTGGAGAACGCCCAGTTTTATTTAAGGATAAGATCAATTTCAAGTTATCGGGAGGGCATGGTTTCGAGCCTCATCAGGACATTTACCCAGGTTGGGTAACTTATGCTTCTTACTTCATTTCTGCGTTAATTACTATTGATGCTTCGACACCATCTAATGGTTGCCTCGAAGTTGTTGTTGGATATCACGAGCGCGACTTGCCAGAAAGAAGACGGGAGCGACTAACACAGGAACAGTGGAAGAGCATTGAGTTTATATCTTATCCTACAAGCCCTGGTGACGTGCTTTTGTTCGATTGTTTTGTACCTCACAGATCTGCTCCAAACCTCAGCGATGACCCACGTCGCAACTTATATCTCACCTATAACCCTGAGTCACAAGGTGATCATCGCTTGCGCTACTTTACAGACAAACGGTGCTTATTTCCACCAAACTATGAGCGAGAGCCGGGAAAAACTATAAGTTTTTCCCCCGAAAAATGGCTCTCCAGCACTTAGTATGCTGTTTAATGCTGAAACCTTCTTCAGACAAGCGACCAAAGCTAAAAGTACATTATTACTGTTAGCTAGGGTTAGATATTAAAGTCAGTGTCTTCGCCAGTTTTAGCCCTTATATGCTAGTGAGCAAAGCTTCGACCATATAAAGGCAAAACAGCAGTGTTGTTTAACTACTTCAATCTTCAGGAGAAAAATAATGAACGTAACTACTATTGATCAACGTATCCTCAACTTACGCAAGGCTGTAGCTCAGGCTAGCAGCGAAACAACTGAGACGATTATGGACATGGCTGAGGTGAAAAAAGACTTGAATGGAACTTACGCCGCAGGTGTGCGCCTTAATTGGGACAATTCGTTTCTTCAGTGGAATGACTCGTGGGGCAACGGGGGTAACGGACACTAAGGACTGTGGATGAGTAATATGCAATTCTACCTTGGTTGTAATTGAGATATATGGTACTGGACTCCTAATAAATGATGATACCTGAAACGCTTTTAGCGGAAGAGTTTTAATATACGAAAAAACAGTTATCACTCTTTTAAACACTAGTACCAAAGTACAGTTATAAATTCAACAAGAAGTTTTGCACTTTATCCCTCATTTGTCACTCTAGGTAGCAAAAAAGTTTCCTGACAGGCATAAAAGCTTACACCATAAGGCTGATTTACTAACACATTTAGATGTGGGGTTTTGGTAGAAGGCTTGGCTTACCTAATTTTCTGATTTTATTTCTTGGAAGTGACAAATGAGGGTTATTAAATCCACATCACCAACCCAAGAACACAAATAAATCTGGCAACTTTGTCTGTGTTCTTGGGCATTAAAACAAGTAGCCTAATATCTTGAGGTATCAAGTGAAGCAACTAATCATTCTGCAACCAACTCCATTCTGCAACATTGATTGCCGTTATTGCTATTTGCCATCTCGCAGTGTGACGGATCGTATGTCTTATGAAGTTATGGAAAGAATCTTCGATGAAGTTTTTCAAAATAAGCGTTTTGACGATCCTTTGAGTTTTGTGTGGCACGCAGGTGAGCCATTAACAGTTCCACTAAGCTATTATCGAGAGGCGTTTGACCTTTCCAGTAAATTGAATCAACCTTATCAACGCAAGTATTATCACGTTATCCAAACCAATGGCACGCTTATAAATGATGAATGGGCAGACTTTTTTCTTGAGTACAACGTCAAAGTGGGGGTAAGCATTGATGGGCCAAGTTTTATTCACGATAAAAATAGAATAACTCGTTTGGGTCAGGGAACACATGAAAGAGTCCTGCGAGGCATCAAAATTCTTCAGTCAAAAGGTATCCCCTTCGATGTAATTATGGTACTCACTCGGTTTGCATTAGATTACCCTGATGAAATATTCAATTTTTTTATAGAAAATGGTATTAAAAATGTGGGTTTCAACATAGATGAGCTAGAAGGTAACCACAAAACGTCTTCGTTTGAAGCAGATGACGCAACTTTAAAATATAGGAAGTTTATCAGACGATTTGTTCAGTTAGTTGACGATAGCCAAGGTAAACTGATTGTGAGGGAGTTTAGGCAACTTGCTTCCACAGTGT
Source organism: Nostoc sp. TCL26-01 (assembly GCF_013393945.1). NCBI lineage: Bacteria > Bacillati > Cyanobacteriota > Cyanophyceae > Nostocales > Nostocaceae > Nostoc > Nostoc sp. TCL26-01. Next base: position 34,810 of record NZ_CP040302.1, on the reverse strand, counting down.
TACATACAGACGACCACATAAGAGAACCAGTTGGTAGCATAAATACTCCATTACAGATCCTAACATTTGATTGTCATGGCAACTATTCCACATTTTGTCCCGAACTTTCCGGCACAAAAAGCGAAAGGTTTGGCAATTTTGTAATGGGAAATGTCCTTGTAGATCCTATAGAAAAGATTCTTGATAATCCGATTTTCCTTATGGTAAATGAGGAGGTGCAAGCAGGGGTGCGTCAATGTGAAAAAAGTTGTGCGTACTGGAAAGTATGCGGCGGCGGGTTCCCCGCAAATAAATTTTTTGAGAACGGACGTTTTGACGTTATGGAAACAATTCACTGCCGCATCCATACGCAAGCCACAGTAGATGTTATTTTGGAATATTTTGAGAATAAACTTCAGTTAAGGAATGTTGATGAAATAGCACACAATCAATATATATAAAAGTTTTCGGCAGTGGTATAGAAGTAGTGATTTTTCTCTTGTTAGTCCCTGTATAACAAGAGTTTCAGCCTCTGCTATAGCAATCCGATTTGATTACTGAATCACTAGTAGAGACAGGGAATAGGGAACAGGGAAGAAGGAATTAAAGATGTACTGATTTTTATTCAAAAATCAAATATGACTCCTATATCACTACATATTTACCACTACCAAGTTTTCTAAAAGCCTTATCAGACTTTCATTTGATAAAGGAAATATAATCCGCCATTATTCCATTAAAACATACATTTTAAATGTGTACATTAAATTTAATATCCGGAATTAAAATCTTTGATGGTCATACCTCTCTGGATTCTCCTGATTCAAGAATACACTTGAATACAGGCATAATTAATGCCTCAAATCTATTAATACCCACTCAACGCTATAGTCCCATCGCTTATATCCCAAAAAGTGATTGGCGAGTGCCAAATACTGAAGAATCTAAGTTGCTTAGAGTTACAAAAGCCCCATTTGAATCTGGGAATTGGGTTAGCATTATACGCATTCCAGATGATGTGTTAGCACCCTTTAAACAACTACGTGACTCTACCAAGATAGAGAAAGAGCAGACCTTGTTTAATCTCAAAAAAACTTCCGATTGTCAGAAAGGAATTTCCCAAGTTATTGAATATATTGCGCCTTTAAGTGAAACGGCATCTCAATATTTTGAAGGAATAGGAATTTCACTAAATTTACCTGGGCTTATTACTAGCACCGTAGATTATGAAAGAAATTGTTATATTGGTTTGCATTTGGATAGTTGGTATGGAGCTTCTTTGAAAGAACGACATCTTTCTCGGAACCGAATTTGTATCAACTTAGGTCATGAAGACCGTTTTCTATTATTGGTTAATCTGTCTTTGCAAACTATGTTTGATATCTTAGAAACTGACAAGTCAAACGACCCTAAAACATTAATATTTAACTTTATGCAATATTTTTCAAACTATCCAGTAATTAGACTGAAGATTGCGCCTAATGAAGCTTATATTGCCCCAACAGAAAATATTATCCACGATGGTTCAACGCTTGGTCAAATGTATTTTGATACATGTCTGACGATTCGTGGAAAGTTTAAGAGCAGTTTTCTGTCGCCTTAGAGGCTGTTTATAAAGAAGTTGTAAAGGGTAGAAATAGTCCACCGTTAATATCAATGCTAATGAATGGGCTAGATTGATCAAAATTGTATATAGAGAAAATAATGGAACCTTTAGCATACGAAATTGGAACACAGTTACGTTATTTACTAAGAAGAACCCTAACGTCTTGGAACGGACGTATTGGATTGATGATTTTTGCAGCTTCCTTGTGTATTTTTGGATTTTGGGGAGCTTTAATTATCACAATTATCTACAATGTTGTCCTTTTTATTCGGAGCCGTCAAGCGTTTGGAGAAGAAGAACAGCTTACCACGCATGGTAGCGCACGTTGGGCGAAAAATGTAGATTTGATTAAGAGCGATAACATAGCGGTAAAAGTAGAAACGGATCGTTATATACTCGGTATCTCTAATGAAGTAATTCTGTTAAAAAAGGAAGAGCTTGAGGTAAGTTTGAAAGTCGAACTAAAAGGAAGGCAGTCAGGCTATTTGCCACTGATTGTTACTGGTTCAAAGGACTCTAACTCGTCAAGAACTGACGACGGACATGTTTTAACAATTGCTGGATCAGGTGCGGGTAAAGGTGTTGCTGTCGTCAAGCCTAATTTGATGGTATATCAAGGTTCAGTTGTTGTTCTAGACCCGAAAGGAGAAAACTTCCTAAGTACATACGAGACGAGACTTCGTTTAGGTAATCGTATTTGTCTGATAGATCCATTTAATACGATTCCCGCAGATATCCGATCCAAGTATCAGGTTCGATTCAATCCTCTAGACTTGCTAGAGAAGTTTTATCTCGAAGGCAATCATTCTGATGTTTACGATGAAGCGACTTCAATTGCTGATCTAATTGTACTGACAAATGATGGAGAGGCACAACCCCACTTTAATGAGAAAGCCAAAGCTTTTATCCGTTCAGCGATCCTCTTCGTTACCTACGCCGAAGGGTATCAGGACAGGGAGAAATTTCCGCTCACCCTAGTTACGGTTAAGGATTCTATTTTCAAATGGTTCAGTGATCCCGACAAAATCAAAGTTTTTGTTGATATATGCAACAAAAATCCCAATCTTAGATCTGTGGCAGGAGCGATTCAAATGATCGCTTCAGAGGAGCGACAAAGTGTGCTTGCGACTGTGCTGCGACACAGTGAATTTTTGGACTCAGAAAACGTTCGGAATTCCCTCGGTGCATCGGATTTTGATGCAAACAACTTGAAGAATGACAAGATGTCAATTTACTTGGTTTTGCCAGCGAATCGCATCAAATCCTATAGTCGTCTAGCTCGTGTCTGGATTGGTAGTTTGCTTCAATATATTATGCACAATACGGCGACACCACGTCATCGAGTGCTATTCATGTTGGATGAAATTGGACAGCTTGGCAAATTAGATTTGTTGCTTCAGGCACTCACTTTGGGACGGGGTTTTGGGCTAGATATTTGGATGCTGTTTCAAGACGTTGGACAGATTAAAAGTGCTTATGGCGAGAACACTTTGCCAACATTTTTTGCCAATAGTAAGTACCAGCAGTTCTTTGGTGTTCGAGATCTAGAAACAGCTAAGTGGGTTTCTGAGCGTCTGGGGAAAGGGACGATCTTGACGAGTCAGTACGGTATAACAGAAGGCAGGACTTCTGGATATAACCACGGCAATGGTAACAACAGTTCAGGTGATACTAATTACTCATCTGGTTATAACTCTGGTAGTAGTAAAAGTGAATCACTAACCTTTTCCAACATCGGTCGGGAACTCTTACAACCAGATGAAGTGATGCGGCTTGGGGAAAAAGAGTTGATTATCCTAATGTCTGACCGACATCCCATAAGAGCTGAGAAATATGATATTCGTGATAAATACTTTCTCGATGCGCTGATAAGATTGGCGATTCCCGGTGCTACATCTAACCAATATTTAGCTTCTGGAGAGTGATACTAATCTTTTTTAGTAGTGATGAGTTACATCTTAATATCTCTCTCCCCTTAGCTCGACTTTATCCATTTTTTCGCAACGTTCTCATTATCTCTGAAACCTTTTTGGGACGGTAGTTTTCCTTTTTTAACTTCATCGATAATCTGTAACGTGGAAAAAGTATTTGTCAAAAAGCCACGGTTTTTATCGGCTAAAGAAAAGCGAGTTCTTAATTTTGGATAAAGTCGAGCTTAGAGGCTATTTATAAAGTAAAAATAAAATTCTTGTAGGGTGTGTTAGGCGCATATTTCGATATGATTTATCACGAAAAATTATGATACGAGCGCCTAGCGCACCGCTATATAACACGGTGCGTTAGGTTAAAGCTGTAACACACCCTACTTAAGATTTACTTTATAAATATAGGACTAATATTTGATTTCTGAAAAAGCTCCGTACATTTGAAGAGTCCCAAAATCAAAGGTAGTGTATCGGATAAACCACTCAAACATCCACTTCAGATGAGAGAACGAAGGAATCAAAGCACAGAAACGCCGCACCCATGTTTTAGCTTGTAACCAAATATCCTCAATTGGATTTTGCGATGGACAATTAGGAGCAAAACGGACGCAGTGAATTTTCCATTGTTCTGGTGGCAAACCTTCGTTTACCTCACCTAAAAAGCCTTGAACAACATGAGAACGATGGTAAGAAGCACCATCCCAAAAAAGAAGTAATTGTTGGTTCGGGGATTGATCTAATAAATAGCGTAAATAATCAATAGTATTTTCAGAATTACCAGCATTGTAAGCTTTCAAAAGCAACTTACCATTGAGATAGTCAACTGCCCCGTAGTATGTCTGTTTATCTCGTTCGTTAATAACTTCCACTGCAATTTCTTGATCGGTTTTTCCCCAAACATATCCGGTTAAGTCTCCCCAGAGAAGATGACACTCATCTATTAACAATACTCTTAGTCTTCCTGATTCTATTTGCTCTCTTTTACTTGCCAACAATGATTCAATTTGTTTTTTTTTGCTGCAACAGCCTCAATGTCCGCCTTTGGATTCAAGGCAGTGGTTTTCTTCCAACTAATTCCCGCCGCGTCAAATAAATCGTAATAGCTTCGTTTTGATTCATAGATCACATCATATTCAAATGCTAATTTGTACTCCAGTTCACCCAGTTCCCAAATATCTTTAGTTTGCAACCAACTTAATACTTCTTCTCGCTGTTCATCGCTCAAGTAACTCTTTCTGCCTTGATGATTTAGGCGTAGTCCAGAAATTCCATATTCCTGATAAGCGTTCTTCCAGCTTGTAATCGAACCAAGAGACACATCTAAAATTGTTTGAATTTCCTCATACTTATAGCCTTGATAAACTAGCTTTACTGCCAATGCTTTCCTGACCTCACGCGCATCTGGCCGATGATCTATAAATTCTTGTAGTTCCCCGATCTTAGCTTGTAGCTCCTGGTTTATCATGTTCGCTCTTAGACAAGATACTCCCTCCGCATTATCGCGTAGTCTTTTTCAGAAATCAAATATGATTCCTATAGTCTCTTATGGGAAAGAGGTTATTGTTGATATTTCTTTAAAATCTGTATCAAGACTTTTGAAAAGAGTTACGACGTAAAAGTTATGAATTATTCACAATACTTAGAACAACACCAGCAACTTACTCAAGAGCTAGATGGAGCCTCAAAAGAGTTCGAGGATCTTCGGTCGCGTTACGATAGTGCCTCTATTGAAGAACGTAGCAACTTGGAGTCTGAGTTGAAGGAGTCGATGAATAAAGTTGAAACTGCGCGGTCGAATCTTTACTCACTCGAATCCCAAAATCCAGAGTATAAACAAGCGAGAGAAGAAGGTCAGTCAGATACTAGATTAGATAAAAGCTGGCAAGAACATTGGCAGAACCATCCAGATTCTGTTGTTCGTGAAAGGTTTGAAACAGCTTACAATTTTTATCAACAAGCTGGATATAACGATAAAGAAGCTTTACAAGAGATGAAAGGGATTAATTTCAATCGTGAAGTTAGTGTAGAAACTATACAACCTGATGAAGTTTTGAAGCAATATCAAAACCCAGGAACTAACAAAGTTGGCAACTACTTTACCCAAGACTCGGATAAATCAGAGCTAGGCATTCAAGGAGATTCAATATCTAATCAAGAACGCAAGCCTGAGTTTTATGTTGCTAATAAGGAAATAAAAGCTCTCAAATCTACTAACTCTGATGTAGAAAATTGGACAAAAAACAAAGAGCTTAATTATGGAGGAGGTACGCAATATTTTGTTGCCAAAGAAGACCTAGACTCGTTAACCAGTGTCTTTCAAAAGAATACTATTAATTCTCCTGAAATTGATCCCCCTGGAATCACGACTTCAGTTTCTGATTTACCACAACAGATGAATGATATTGATGTTCAAGATTACAAAACTTTAATGTCGGATTGGAATCAGGAGATAGAGTCCGGAATTATAAATACAGATGACAATATGGCTACCTTAGTAAATAATGCCAACCAGAATTTATATCAAAAGCTTACGGGTGAATCCTATGAGGGATCTTCAGAGGACTTGAGTCATTCAGTAGCCGAGAAAGTAGGAGAACATTTTGGTATTGAGAATAAAAATGAATTTGAACAGTTAAATGAGAAATATGTACCTCAGCTTGAAAATCAGCAACAACAAGAACAAAGTCAGAAGATTTCTTACTAAACTTCTCTTTTGAGAGTGTCACTGATGACCATCTAGTCCGTAGAGTGTTCTAAGTCCAATAATTCACAAAAACATTGAAGTTAGTTAGAGGTATGTGAGAAGTTATGTGTACAGGTGTGATCATCGACGATCTGAAAAGAATGACATGGAAGTTAACATTTGGGTGGTGGGGATACTTGTTCCGCAATCCTGATCTGATTTTAATAATAGTGTGCTGGCCAATCACACTTTTGTTCCTATTAGAAACCAAGAAAAATTCGTCATTCGGCGCAATTGTGATGGAGTGGATCGTAGGCAGCTTGATCGCCTCCATCGCTCCTGTTATCACTTTAGTGTTTATTCAGCGCAAACGCTCTGGTTTCGGTCTAATCAACGGGTGGCGCACAGTATGGAGCAGTGATCTCAGACTAATATGGCTGACAGTGGGGATAGTTAGCATACTATTTCTGATCCACCTTATGATAGGAAAATAGAACCGGGGGCGCGAAAAAAGATGTGGGGGTTACTGTATAGGTGGTTCGGTATGTAGGGATATACAGCTTACATGGTAGCAAGTTCCGAAAAAAATTCATGTTCTTTACAGAGAATTCATGAATCGCACCAGGCATCTGCGGTTAACTTCATACCTGTTAAGAAAATTCTACAATGGTTTGTGTAGGTGCGAGTCGTCCCAATAATGATTAACCCCAGCAACGAGCCAGCCAAGCCGAAAAAAATCATTACGATCATTCCTAGCGGGCAACTCACTGAATCTATACCAGATACACAGCCAGAGTCAGATAAAAGTGATAGCACTTCTTCTTCAGAAAACTCCTCTATATTTCAGGCTATTGGGGTAATTGCTGGCACTGTGGATCTCAAAGCCAAACCTCATCCGACTATATCGATTCAAGAGCGGGACTATGTTTTACATCATGCCCCTCAAAAAAAACTGATATTTGATTTTTTAAAAAAACAGATTCGTAACAGTGGTAGTGATTATGTACGGCTCATGGTTTATCCAAGGGTGATACATTTTCCTTTGCGAGATAAACCTCATGTAATCGGGTTTCAGGTTTTGGGCTTTGATAATGGCTCCAAATCGGGTTTGTTTGCAGATTATCAAGACTTGGAGTTTAGATTTACAGGGTTGTGGCAATTCATCCCAGCTTGCCAGACACCTTGTATATCAGTGTTTCGGAATTTTACAGCCGAGAGATTGGATTATATTAAGCAGACCGAGACTTCTAGAAAAGTGCGGTTCATGAAGGCTAGCCACATACCTTTATTGTGGAAAGATGCAATCGTTCCTCCCTTTAGATTCAATCCTTTGCTACCAAAGGAGGAGCGTGGCAAGCCTAGTTTTGTTGAAATTAAAGCAAAATTCCTGCCACATAGGAATGTTTTCGCATTTGAGAGCTTACTAGGGTTGCCCCAAGATAAACCGCCAAAGTTTCTAAAGGCATCAAAAGATGATAAGCTTGCTGCATTTAAAGAGAAAAAAGCGAATATAGCCGCGTCAAAGGGCAATAAACCCAAACCGCAACCTCAAAGTAAACCAGTCAAGAAAGCTCAACCCAAAACCCAAACTCAGCCTGTTCAGCCCCCAACAACCCCACACCAAACACGCTCGCAGTGAAGGAGTAGGGTTTTGTTGTATGTGGTCATGAAGAAACGCCAGCTTCAGATACAGCAGCGCCCACGTCTGGTTTTACCTCCTTCGCCTTCTTTTCAAAAAGCTGAATTCCTGCGTCAATGATCTCAAAGCCGTTTTCTGTTCGCACACCAAGCTTGCCCGATACAGCCCCAGCCCAGTCTGCAAATTCCGAGGCGCTAGTTTCAGCCTTGCGCCAACTTTTTGCATTAACTTGAGCAGTGAAGACTATGCCGTTCTGATCGGTCAACTCGATTGCAACTTTCTTGTTCTCGGCTGGCGTGGCTGTTGGTAGTTCGCCACTAAATTTTATTGTCACTTCGCTTTTGACTTCCATACCTTACCCCTGGCTCATCATCAATTTCATTTTTTCGTTCCTGATTTTATCTTGGATTAGGTTGACCACAAGGTGCGCGATCGCTTGGCTATCGTAGCTGTTCACAAACAAATTGAACGTTGAGCATTCGGCTTGAAACAGAACCAAGACTCAACATTAAAAAACAAAATCCAAAAAAATAATTTTTCCCTGTTTTTGACCCTTTTTTTGTCTATCTAATTGATAATTACTCTCAAGATAAACCGCCCAAACCTTGATTATTGACACATTTATCAATAAATATTACAGTTTTGGCACTTGTTTATTGATTTGATTAAATTCGTGCATCTGAGAAAAAATTTCGACAAAACATCCATTTTCCCAATTCTCACCAACTACATTCAACATCTCCCAATATCTCGACAATATCTCCCAATTCTCCAATTTTTTCTTACCTTCTTACATCTTTTACGTCATCCAGTCACAAAATTCTCATTAGCTCAAAAATTCCCAATAAATCCAAACAGTTTCCAATACTTATAAGAAGTCTCCCATTTGCTCCCAATAATTGGTCAATTGTTGGGAAATTCGCTTAAAAGCTTTTAAGCTTGCTAATCCATCTTTTTCTGACGTACAGTACGCCATCTTTGGCGGAAAGTTTTTTAGTATATTTCCAAAATTCCGAGGTTTAAGAACTCTTGACGAATAAGCGGCGAAGCGGAGTGGCTCTTGCGGGGGAGCATATCTAATTGGCCTCACCAAAATCTCCATGCCCGTAAGAGCCACCGCTTATTCGAGCGAAGCGGTCAAGAGTTCGTCCGGCTACTGAATTCAATCAACGCCTTAACCCCCTTGAACGTGGTTTTTGTTCTAATCTCTCCCGTTCCAGGAGAGCCAAAAGCTGCTGATTCCAATCAGATTCGTCAGGCATAACGATTTTCGCCTGTGGCAGCAACTCCTTGACAGCATGAGCCGCTTCATTCCCCAACTCATCATTATCAAAAGTCACTCCAATTCGCTTGATTGAGAGGAGAAACTCTAACGGTAAGGACTGGGGGCTATCCACTGCCAAATACATGGTTCTGTCTGGGGGTTCTCCATTGTGTATCTCCATCTCCAGTGCTGCCACTGACAGGGTATCAATGGGAGATTTACACAAAATCACTCTCTGAATTTCATCGTTTTCATCGCTGGCTTGGACACCCAGCCGAAGATAAAACCAACAATCAGCCCGTTTTGTCCCTTTGGCATAACCCATGAAGGTGTTATCTTCTCCTACTGTGCCGCGCACAAATGCACCCATAACTTCCCCAGTCAGAGAACGCATCCCAAACACAGCATTTTTTCGCTCGTCGGCATACAGTAATCCTGACTCTTTCAAGGCTGACACCAAATAATTAGGCAGTCCTCTTTTTTTAGTTAAGTAGTTCTGCACTGAGAGCCATTGATTTTCATCTGCTACCGGGGGTGTAAATTGGGGTCTTGGTTGTTGTTGGGCAATCTCAATTACTTCTTTTTGAGTTTTGGCTATGGCTGCCCTCATCACTCCCGATTCTCCAAATCGGTCATGTAACCAGGAGATCGCTTTTTTAAAATCGCAGTCATTGACGTGCATTACCAAGTCAATCGCACCACCGCCACCTTTTTGATGACCAGGGGCAAAGTCGTAAAATTTTGATTTATCTATATTAATGATGTGACCGTGACCCTTCCATCTATTCGCTTGGCTGTGGTCACGGTCTAATCCTAACTGCCATGCCACATCTTCTAATGCCAACTCTCTCAGTAAGGTTGCTTGCTGTAACCACTGATTTTTAGAGGCTTCTAATTCTTGAATTCGCTGTTGTAACAGTTCATTCTCTTGTACTAAAGCTTTGGCAGTGCGTTCTAGTTCCTGTTTCCTGGTTTGCGCTCTCTCCCGGTCGGCAGCTTTGGCTTGCATTTGGGACTGGGTGAGAAAGCTGTTGGGTTCTATGCCGGCGTTGACTATGCTGTAAAAGTCTTTGATGTCCTGGTGTTGGGCTTTACTGCCTTTAATCCCACGCTCTAACCCTAGATGTTCTGTAGCGGCGGAGTAGGAATCTTGGAACTGCCTCATTTTCTGCCGACCGTCGAAGAAGTGTTTGGCTCTGAGTTGTCCATTGTCATCTAAGGGGACAAAGTAAGCATGGATGTGGGGTGTGGCTTCATCTAAGTGCAGTTCGGCTCTGACAATGCGTGAGCCGTAATTATCCTGTAGCCACTGCTGAGATGCAAACAGCCATGCGCGTACTTTATCAGCTTCGTAATATCCTGCTTTCGTTGGGCAGTCTGGTCTAAAATACTCCGGACTGGCGGTGAGCAAAATTTCTACGGCATACACTGCATCAGGGCGAATCTTCCGTTGCTGTTGTCCTATCTTGTCGATTACCAGCTGATCTAATGTCTCTGTTGATGAATTGTTACCAATAAATCTGATATTTTTTTTGCTGCGGTCGGCGTTGGGTGTCTCTCGTTCACGAGCTGTGTGCGCTTCACTGCCTGCTAAATTGCTGCGCTTGAGTTTTTTAATTCGAGCAATCGCGTAAGCCATGCTGCTTCATGAGTGAATCAGGATAATGCGTCGCAGACCCCACGTAGCCTTTTTGTCTCGACCGCAGGGAGAGATGGCGCAAGCCACCCGCAGGGCAAAAAGGTGTAGTGGGTACACTAGTCAATGGTACTTGATGAATCACCCTTTTTTAGTAGATTGTCCCACTACACCCTACTCGGAATTTTTCACTCAACTCTTGCCAAAATATTCTACTTTTTTGGCATTGTATGTCAATTTTTTCTATGATTTTGACAATGACTGTCATAATTATGGTATTTTTTGACATGGGTGAGCTTTTTTGAGAAATGCCTTCAATAAGGCTTTTTTGGCTTGTCAAAAATTTACCTAGTTTTTGACATGGTTTACCAATTTATTTCAATTTTTTGACTGTCATTGCCACAATTTTACTATTTTTTTGACAATGACTGTTTCACCCCTGTTTTTCTTTCAACACCCGTTTTGTTGCCTTTTTCTCTCAAATCTATACCAGTTAATGATTTTAGCGATTTTTTATCACTTTTTTTCATCAGCCCGTTTTTCACTGATTTTTACTCCTTCTCAAAAAAGCTTATTAGGAATTAATGAGAATGAAAATTTATAAAAGGTCACAATTCTATCGATTAACCGTACTTTTATGAGTGAGCCAGAATCTGTTGATTTTTTCTTTCGCTATCGTCCTGCTGCTGATAGTCCTGATGGTGTTTTACTCCGCTATCTGCTCAGTTTTAATTCGACTCAACGCAAGCACATGATTTTAAAGGCTCTCCGTGCTTTTTATCTGGTGGCTGCTTACGGTGATTTGGGTCAGTTTCAAGAGTTCTCTGATGTTGAGGAACTGGTGGCACTGCTCAAACAGACTTATGGTGAGGGTGCTTTTGGTGCTTTTAACCATTCTTTGAGTCTCACTATTGATATTGGTGTTTGTTATTCTGGTGTTTCTACTGTGGTTGATGATGATGATGATGATGATTGGCTTTAAAAGGGGTCATCTTTCGGTAGGCGATGGGGATAAATGAGCATTGATCTTATGTCTTTTGCAATGCTGGAGTTTCAGGTTAACGGTGCGCCAAAGACTAGAACTCTCTTTCTGGCAGTAGATAATCCCAACAGTTTGCCTGTGGAGCGATTGCAGAATATTCCTCATGTCAATGTGGCTTTTGAAAGAGACAAAACAGGGTCAGCAGTAGCACGGGCTTTCATTGAACTACTCCCACAGGTCAAGCGGCTCAAACCCAAAGCCCAAGTTTGGAATCAGCAGCTTCTTGATTACGGGCAGCAGTTCCAGCAACAGCATCACCAACCAGATGATGATTTGACTCAAATAAAGCTGTTTTTGTAGTGCCAATGTAGTTTATTTAGTAGTATTTGTGACTGGTTGTTCTGACTTTTCAATCACTTTTTGGCTCTCAAAAACTTTCCGCGCCTTTTGGCGTACTGTGCGTCAAAAAACAAAATCAGGATACCATAGAATTGCCAGGAAAGTGACTTGGATAAGCCGTGTAGGTATCTGGTGTTCATCACAGAATTAGCATAAAAGCCATTTTTAAGAAGTCATGAGAAGTGCTGAGAATTGACCGAATAATTACATAAATAAGTCAGATACTTCCCTAGTTTTTATGTGATTTTGACTGACAATTAACACAGAAGTAACGCATCAGTAAAACCGCTATACTGATGTGTTTTGTTACTTAAAAAAGTCATTTGTCAAATTAAAAGTGAGGTGGTTCTGATCAGTCTACTCAGGTTATACCAATTTGAGAAAAGAATGCGACAGATACCTGGGTAGGGGCGTACGCCGTACGCCCTTACAGTTATTCATGTGCCGCAAAGATTACTGAAATTGGTATTAGTTGTAGATCCAGATGCTTCACCAAGAGATGATTACCAAAAGCATTGCTGTATTGAAGCATCTTATTCAGTTAAAGCGCGGACTTTTTTTGTCCGGCCACTCTTTGAGCATTCCACGAAATAGCCCTTTGGTGTAGTACAACTATATATTGATGTGAAGAATGGCAATCGCCTCAATGAGTGCCTAACATAACGTGAGTTCGACGGAGCTAAAAAATGGCAGGAGGTAGAGCAGGCAAGTCTTTTGGATGAATATCAATAGATGGTTTTTTAGGCAAATAAGTATAAGCAGCCAAGCCTGCCATCAAATTAACCAAAAAGTTAAATGGACTACGATGTCGGGAGTGTTCTATTTGACAAATATTTTTGAGATGGTCATTCACCGATTCAATGACTGCTCGTTTGCGTAATAAAATTTTATCAAGCAAGTTGACTAAGCGATTTTTCATATTTTTTTTGGATTTAGTAATTAACTCTAAACCTCGCTCGTATAACTCCTCAAATAATTTTTGTGAAACATATCCTCTGTCACCAAAAAGTTTACCAATCAAATCCTCAGTCATTTCTGGCACTGGCTTGCGGTCATCTACGTTGGCAGGAGTTAATTTAAATGCCAGCAATTCACCCTGGTCATTAATTATCAAATGAAGTTTAAATCCAAAGTGCCAACCGACAGAGTTTTTGCCCCAATTTACCAATCCTTTAAATACTTTATGTGCATGGGCGCGGCAATTATGGCACACATTAATGGGTGTGGAATCAATAAAACTAATTCCCGTAATTTCTCCTGTTCTTGTATGCAAAAAACAGCACAAAAGCATTAAGCACCACGGCATCAATTCCACAAATCTGTTGTAGCTGACTAGATTGGGAAATGCCCTACGCCAACTAGGAAGTACATGCAATGTATAAAATTCTTTAAAGGTGCGATAACCACTGCCGTGAAAAGCGATGACTATTGTCATCACTTCTGATACGCACATCCGTGAGTAACTGCGACGCTCTCCTATTGTCGATGGTAACTGTGGTATTTGCTGCCATAAGTGTTGCCACTGTTTGCAGAAGTCATCTACATCACAGAAAATTTCTGTAATGTCAAGCCGAGATACAATAGTAGACATAGCCGAGACCCTCATTTTTGTTAGATATTCTTAGTCTCGGCCTTTTTTGTCACTTTTTCACCCATTCTCTATCAACTGTAGCGATCGCCTGGAGGATTCCCTTTTTGGCAAATCCATACATAGCGAGCTTTTTGCCTTTTTCAACCCATCGAACTCACGTTAACATAGATTTTAATCAATGCCTATCAAGTAATAATGATGAAATTAACTATAGAATTGGGTGGTTTTAAGAAAGCCTTGTAAGAAACAAGCACGTCTCTTAGGTCATTTGGGAAATGTTTACTACTCCCTTGGAAATTATCAACAGTCGATTGAGTTCTTCCAACAGGCTTTAGAAATTGATATTCCTGAGTGGAAGGCATATTTTTCGGAGCGTAAGGATACTGCTTACAAATACCTTGGAACTAAGTAAATGTTAATCAACTGTTTAGTGTAGCAAATTGCAAAGAAATAAAAAGTGTAATCAACCTCAAGTGCAGCTATGAGAAATGGACATAGAAACGAGCCAACCCCTCGCAACAGCGATGCACAACCGAAGCTCCCAAAAGTCTTTTAGAGCCTACCTTTCAAGTTGCAATTAAGAAATCAGCAAAACCACATTGCTTAAACCTGTAGCCCCGTTAGCCCAAGAGATTTGAGTAACGTTTCAGTAAAACTACCCTGAGAAAAAACATATTAGGCACAAAAGCTTGCTTTCAGAACCTCCTATATAGTACATTTGTTCTATTCTTTTGGTTCTGATTTCCCCACAGATTTTGTGGGGTTTTTATTGACCTTTTGCACGCTAGTCATCTTTTTTCGGCAAAAATCTCTATTCTCATAAATTCTCTATCCTGTGATCATGTTTTCTTGGATTTATAGCCGTAGCCATTTCAGTTAGGACGCGGCTTGCTTGAGAACAGTTTCCATTGCATCACGTAGACTATCAGATTTAGATAATAGCTTGCGTACCCTGGTTTTCAAAGTTGCCCAACATTTTTCAATCCGATTGAGGTCGGGTGAGTAGGGCGGTAGATAGATTAACTGACATCCTGCCGCTTCAATTAATTGAGCAATCCGACCGCCACGATGAAACGTTGCATTATCTATAATTACCCACTCACCCGGATGCAATACTGGAATCAAACAAGTTTCTAACCACGTCTCAAATACGGCACGGTTACAAGCCCCCTCGATGGTAAATGGTGCAATTAGTTTTCCCTGCCGATACCCAGCAATCATATTAATGCGGCCCTGCCTACGACCAGATTTGAGGTCATAAAACCGTTCCCCAACTTTGGAATATCCGTAGCCGTAGTTGTCGCGTTCATCCATCCCAGACTCATCAACATATACTAGGTGCGATGCTTTTGGGTTTTCCAGTTGTGCTAAAAATGCCACTCGTTTGGCTTCGTCTCGTTGACTATATCCGTATGTTTTTTTTTACGCGAATGTCCTATTTTTAGTAACGCTCTGGAAATCGTGCGTTGGCTAATTTCTCCATCCCATAACTGTGCCATTTCGCTTTGGGTTTTATCCCCATGTTCTTTGACAAAAGTGCCAAACTTCTCCCAATCACTGATTTTGCCATTCTGCTGCGATGCTTTCCTGACTTTGGGTTTGACATCACCCGTTTCGGCTTTGCGCTGCAACCACAAGTTTATCGTGTTGCGACTGATATTAAACAGCTGGCTTGCCTCGCACTTCTTGAGACCGTCTAATTCAATCGCTTGCATGACTTTTCGTCGAAAATCTTCACTATACGCCTTTGCCATTGAAATTGGGTAGATACACTTGAGAACTCTTATAGTCTACGTCCTAATCTTGATGGCTATAGCTATAGATGCTGTGCCATCTCCTCCTCAGACGGGTTAGCTGCCAGCTATGACTACACTTACCGTTGTCAAATCTACGACTCAGAATTACAACAGCAAGCGATCGCACAACCACAGAATTTCTGATGTTGACATCAGGTATCGAATTGTGGCTTGAGTTGCTTGATAGCCTGGCGTTCTTCTGCGGTTAACTGTTTCCAGACAGCAGCTTTAAATTCCTTAGTCCAGACTGATGCTAATTTCCTCAATCATGTCCCAGGATTGATCCGCAATGCACTCTCTAATCAGTTCCACGTTGGCAATAACTTTCTGCTCAAAAGATAATTCGGGGACAGAAACTGAGGTGGAACAGGGGGTGGAACGGGAGGTGGAACACTCTTCTATTGCCTGTGGTAATTGGGTTTGAGGCTCATCTACAACTTGTTCCACCCCCTGCCCCTCTAAACTTTTTTGATTTTTTTCTAGCGGTTCTATTTCTAGTGGCGTTACTTCTGGCACTCCTGTTTCAAGCAATATTCCTTTTTGCGTTTCATTAGTGCTATCAAAATTTGGAAAAGTTTGGGGGGAATTGGTGGAACAGGTGGAACACTCTGGCTCTAAGTCAGGTGTAGCAAGGATTTCTTGCTGTTCCACCTGCTGTTCCACCCCCCGTTCCACCTGCTGTTCCACCTCTTGTTGGGGTCGAAGCCAGGGACGAATTAACCGACCGTTTACCCGTTTGCGATCGTCTCTTGTCCAGCCGTGAGAACGCAAGATGGCAGCGACACGGTTCTGTTCGGCTTTACTCTGCTTGGCTAATTCAATCTTGAGAACATCACTGAGGATTTCGCCTACAGATACTTCCTTGTGCAACTCAGCCCAAGCCATTACCACCTCTTCCCATGTGTCGGTGCTTTGGTATTGTTTATTGGCTGCATCTAACCATTCATCTTCTGTGTCGGTCAGTCGCCATTGCTCACCATTGCGGTAAGCAGCGACCGCAGCTGCCCAAATTAAATCCCGTTCTTGCTGGAGTAGGTCAATGGGTATTTTCTTGAGTAAAACCTTAATTACCCAAAAGCGACGTTCACCCGTGGGGTCATAGAGAAATTCATCTAAATTGGTAGTTCCCACCAGGATGGATGGACGGGGGAAATCTTCAATATCAGTACCATAGGGGCGACGCATTGAGTCTTTCTTTCTGGACAGAAATGCCTTGAGTTGGGAAACATCCTTTTTCTTGTAGGAGTTCTCAAACTCGGCATATTCTAAAATCCAATACTGGCTAATTTTTAAAATCTCGTCTTTCTCTGTGCCGTTGAGGTCATCGGTGAAAAAATCTTCCCCGGCTAAAATTTCCCAGAATGTGGATTTGAGGGATTTCTGCTTACCTTGGAGGATGGTAATTTCATCGTGTTTACATCCTGGCTCAAATGCCCTGGCGACAGCGGCGATTAAAGTCCGTTTCATCAGGGCGGCGTGTAGGGGGTCTGTAGTGCCGAAGTAACGTTCGGCTAATTTATCTAAGAAATTGACATCTACGTTGGGATGAAGCTGGACTACTGATTCTAAATACTCAACTACTGGGTTGTATGGGTTAGCTAGAGCTAGTTCTAAGACAACGCTTTTAGCTTGTTCCTTGCTGATATCGATATGAATATGAATTGCCACTTTTAAATCAATGCGGTCAAGTGGTAGTTTTCGCCCGTCTAACTCAACTTGCTTTTTGAGGATATTCCAGCGTAGGCGACCTCCCCAGACGGCGCGAATAGCATTCAATTTTTGCTCCAGTTTACTCTCGGTTGGCCTATCCCGGTCAGCCTCCAGGGAGAGGGTTTTATTCAGCGTATCTACTACAACTCGTCTATCCTCGATGGCTTGTAGGATGTCTTCGGTTGTCGCTCCTGAGTCTATCCAATCTTGAATATCTAATCCCCCATGTTTGGGTAAGTGTGTCCAGTAAAAATCACTGGGTGGGGCATACAACCACTTGGCATCTGGGAAGTCAGAGTTAATATCTTCCATGTGCTTTAGCCCTGGCTCATCACGGTCGGGACAAAGAACTAGGTTAGCACCTTCTAAAGCACTTTGGTAGTTGCCGTAGGAGCGATACTTGCCAGCACCGCCGATGTTAGTGGTGGCTGCTATGCCTCTTGTCCAGAGGCTATCGGCTAGGCGTTCACCCTCTACCACAAATACTGGTTTACCAGAGGCGATCGCTTGCTTGACTTCGGCGTAACGATAGATGGTGATTTGTTGTTGGTGGGAGCGTTTTTGTTCTGGTGAAAAGTCTTTGGCTTTGACCCAACGTGTTCCGTCCCAATATTCCTGAAAGACATCCTTATCTTTGGTTTTGCCTGGACGGATGACAATAACTTTGATTAAGGGATTACCTGCTATGTCGGTGTAAATGTACTCTTCCCTACCTTGAGGACGGGGCGATTTTTTGGCTGTGGCTGGTGCGTAGTATGGTTTGCCGTTGCGGTCGGTTTTAGATGTTCTTTCCCAGCCGGTAGCGGGTTCAGCATCTCGGTTACAGACTGTTAGTTCACCGATTGAGTAACACCAGTCTGGTTTGCCGCAGTGAGGGCATGGGTTTGTTTTGGTAACTTCTACTGGCTTGTCTTTAGTTGGGTGAGATGCTATCTCATAGTGACCTTTAAGTTCAATTGGTTGAAGCGCATTGTTGTTGATAATCACAGATTTTTCCCCTGAATACTTGTTGTTTGAGTATTGGAGGGGGTTATCGCGCTGCACTCTCGTCTATCTATGCGATTTACTGTTTTGCTTGTTTAGGCTTTCTTTTGGGGCTATCAAAAAAATTGATAAATTTAAATCCCAAAATTTCCCAATGAAAATCTAGAAATTTTCACAGCAAGTCATATAATATGAGTAAGCAGCGCGGAACAATCTCTTTTGCCAATCAGTGGTCATTAGCTTCCAACTTAGTTCCACTTCTTTGGTCGTGTAGAGATAAACCCCGCTCGCAGATATTTAAATCTTTAATTTTTACCATCTGGCAAAGTGTTCACTGCTTAGTAACACTTTGTCTTTTTAGTTTTGGTGGTGTTGTGTATTTACCTCCATTACAAGCTTTATTTGCTTTATTGCTTGATTTTACAGAACTTCTGTCAGTCTTATACCTAAGAAAATCTGATTTTTGCTTGAAATTGCTCAATAAAAGTTGAGCATTGTTCAAGGATCTGAGGAACTGTACAGCCTACACTACCGAGAATTAAATTCAATTTGAGTGCAGCTGGTTTTCGCATTATTAACCGCTTCTTCCTCTTGTTGACTGATAATCCAACAATTGTGTTGAGTTGGTTATTCGTTTTTCCCTTTCTCAGTTGGTAGCGGATCTAGCTTCATATTGCGGACTCCTACTTCTATAAGATATGCCGCTAGATTGGCAGTAGTTCGCCCTTGGTTGTCAGCTAGTGCTTCAAGCTGCTCAAATACTGTATCAGATAGCGTTACACTAAAACGCTTGGTCATGAATCATTTCCGCTTCAAATTGCCTCCTAAATCATACGCTGTGATTCCTATAAATTATAAACTGCTGCGCTATTGATGTTACATACATCTATTTTAATTTTATTTCGCTGCTATTTTGCATCTAATCACATCTATTTAGATGTTATAATACTTCTAACAGCCAAAAACAGCCACCCAACAAAGGCAACAGAAGCCAGAAAGTGACTTTTAGGCTTACCAAAAACTGGATGTGTGGATTTAAGGCGATTTAGCCTTTAAATTCTCCAAAGCCAGAGAAATTAGGACTTTTACTAACCATCAGAACCATGACAACCACATACACCAATGACAAAAATTGGCTCGTTCAAGCCAACTTGCTTGCCAATTCTGGGCTAGATGCCCTGATTGCAGGTAAAGACCCCGGTGCTGGGTATGGCAAGGCAGTTTATGGTGATTTTTCCATCATGATGCCAGCAGCATACTCAGTAGTCCGCAACCGCAACATTCGCCACCACGAAACCATCGTTTCACAGTTTGAAATCGTCCCTAATTCATCAATGCCGTCCGATAAAAGCTATTAACTGAAATTTGTGTAAAAGCGTAAACCCATGAAATATGACTCTCGGCGCATCACCATTTCCTACTTAGCAGTGGAAGAATTGTGCAAAATGTTTGGACTGCCTCAAGACGTGCCAACCCAAGCATTATCCGCAGCAGTAGAAAAGCTAATTTTTCAAGCCGATAGCAGTGTGCCAGCAGAGAGTTATGCAATTCGTCCGCATAACCACAACAACCTAACAGCAAGCAATGGAAGTCGTAAACACCTTTAAAGTTGCAATACAGATACCGCATATTTGCTTACCGTGCATTTAATTGCACTCCCCAAATGCAGAATATGTAATTCAAATACGCGAGATGTGCAATTCAAATACACGAGATGCGTAATTCATATACTGCATAAATGCAAAATTCAACTTGTGCATATTGCATAAAAACTATGGAAAACCAGGAGCGCGTAATTTACGAAACATTGATAGGTGAGAGAGTGTGTGATTCTCACTGGTGGAGAGTCAGAAAGTCAATGATTACCTGTGAATTACCACTAACCAAGTCAGGATTTGAACTGTTTATTGCACTAAAGAAAACATCCCCCAGGTACTTTAGCCAATACCACAAAGTAAAAGCCCAAATCTCGAAACAAATAGAACCAAGTATTGGTGAAGGAATAACTGGCGAACAGTTTATAAAACTTCTGGAGCAGCTAAACATTCATCCAAATCAATCAACGATATCCAGATGGTTTAAAAGCTGTGGAGGCTACAAGAGTAAAGCTTTTTATAACAAACCAGTTCTCATCCCTATTTGTGCGCTTGCACTAATTTACAAGTCAAAAACACAAAACAACTCACTCGCTAAAGTTAGCTAATTTTGGAAAAAATACATGGTTACTACAATTGCTAAACGCATTCAATCAAGACTATCTAGACAAGGGGTAAAAGTTTCATTGGGTGAAATTAGACCAATTTACAAAGAATTGGTTAAAGACACAAATAACCCAACAGATGAGGAAATATCAGCTATAGTTGAACACTTCATGAATAACGCCACCAAGCTAAATGTTATTAGTGAAGAACTGGAAATAGACATCACTGCTACCACTGAGGAAGAACCAGAGGTAATCGCATTAATCCCCCAATCAGAAGAAGCAGAAACAGTAACCACTGGTGAAGAATTAGCAACAGTAGATAGCAATGTAAATGATGTAACTCAGTTGCCAACTACAGAAGATGACACTAGCACTGAGGAACCAGAAATATCTATATGTGTAAGCGATGAAAATGGACACATTGACGCACCTGCACAGACACAACTGGAAACATTAACCCAATTCAATAATGATGACCCAGAACCCACCACCATCGCCCTTCAAGAGAAATCAGAATTAGTTGCCAGCACTGCAAATGATATGGGGATTACTTTATCTATTGAGGAAGTCACAGCGATTGCTGAAAACTTTGATTATGCCAGTGTTAATTCTGATTATGAAATATCAGAAATAGAGTCAGCAATTACAGCATTTGTACAACATAAAGCGCAGGTTATAAAGCAAAAGATAACCAACATGGTACAAGGTGTTAGGGAGACTGTAACGCGATTGGATCATGAAAACTCCCAACTATTGAATGATGGACTACGGGAGATAAACAACGACATCAAAAGAGGGACAGGACGCTTTAAAAGCCAAGTCACAACAGCACTCAAAGCCTTTGCACTCCCACCTAGTAAAACAGGCTGATAGAAGCTTGATAATTGCCTTTAATCCTCAGAAATTAGGCTACACCATTTTGTTGATTTCATCCTTATTACTGGCTCTTGTAGCCTTCGATAACTACCGACTAAACAGGCATCGAGTCCAGCAGCTAGAGTATCGAGAATTTCACGACCCTAATATTTACTGGGAGATTCCCCAATGGTTCAACAGATGACACAAACCAAAGAACTATCAAAACTAATCAATCAATCATTAACACTGATTGAAAAGATTAAAAATCATCCTCAGTTCAAGCTAGTAGAGTATAGCCCGGATTTAACTTTGGGAGATGCACAGCAGGCATTAATCGAATTGCAATCAGAATTACGTAATCCCCAAGGAGAGCCAATAAATATATTTGCGTTAGAAGGATTTACCGAGAAGATTGGAGATTTAAGATTGTAGATTGAAAAATAAAGCCCCTTAATTTATTAATGGGGATAATCTACAATCTACCTTCTAAAATCATCAATAAATCTAAAATCTATCAATCCCAAGCCCCTTAATTTATTAATGGGGTCAATCTCCAATCTGCAATCTGCAACCTACAATCAGTTGACCAACCAAAAATCATGACTAAAAAACTAACTGACACAACCACTACCACCAAAGCCAAATTAAAAAACCACGTAGCACCAAAAGCCCGTCGAATTGGTTCTGTACTCAAAACAAAATTCAGTGTTGATTTGGCAGACTTTGACAAAGCTTTAGCAGGAGATATAGCATCTGCCCAAAAAATTGGGGAACTAGCAAGACAAGGCAGACTAAGCACCGAATTAGCTCCCAGACTTGCACAAGCCTACATCGAGATTATTAACGGCTCGGAAGCATACAACAAAGCCACTGCGGATATTTTAGTACAGGCTGGCAAGTCAGCGATCGCCATTGATAAATCCGTCATGCAAGCCACTTTAGCCAACTCCAAATATGGACACCAACGAAGTGAACTAGCAGCCGAATTTGTTGCATCTAAAACGAGTGAAAACCAACGTCATCAATACCAGATGAACTACACCCAAATCAAAGGCTATCTCGATGCTCACTTAGCAGGTATAGACCAACAAACCTCATTACTTGAACAATCCCATAGACCAGAATTAAAGCAAATAGCAGCAGATGAAGCGCACGAAATGAGGGAATTAAACGAGGGATTGAATAAAGGAGAACGCGCTCGTTATGACCTCATCCCTGAGAAAAACTACCAGACATCAGGATTGAAAGCCAAAATACTGCAATTGCGTACAGCTTTAGGCTTCTAAAAAATAAAAAAATTCCCCCAGAAACGTCAAAACGATTGCAGATTGCCGATTGCCGATTGTCGATTGACTAAGAGTGCAGATTTGTTTTTAATCCCAATCTCCAATCTGCAATCTACATTCTCCATTCCCCAAATTTCACCTATGTACCCTAATGACCAGCTAGAAGAACTGCTAGACAATCAAGAATCTTCCCCCAATGAAGATACTTTGAGGTACTTACAACATATCGAAAATCGATTGTATGAAGATATCACAGCGAGAAAAAGAATTGATAGCGGTATACTCTTTCTAGCTTGTCAGGTAGGGTCATGTAGTCTGTCATGGTTGCTGTTTGAACTGAGAGTAACACTGGTGATTATTCAGGTGTTTGCTGCTTGCGTAGCTTTAATACCTGGACTAATTCATATAGGAGATGGTTTCAACTTTGAAGCATCAAGTGAAAACTGGCGAATAGGCTTTGGAGAAAAGCCATTAATAGGAATTGCCAAACTGTTTATTGGTGGCGCTGTGTCATTTTCTGGGACTAGCAGAATTACTAAAGAAGTAATACTTACCCATGACGTAATCGCTGAAACTTATAAAGAAATTAGAGCTAACAATGGATTAACTTGGCAGTTACCCAGCATGAATATATCACTATTGATTGCTTTAATTTTCATAGCAGTAGTTATTTATTTTAAATCTCTGGGTAATCCAAATGTACAGGATAAATAATATTTGGGGAATCTTAATTAGCTCCTTAGCTACGATTGTCACACTCAACTATTTAGCTACTGGGTTTATTGACTTTGTTTTCAACATTGATGCACTGGTGAATTGGTTGATTACTCCTGATAATCTTGGAGCGTTAAACAGTTTCATCACGAAAACCACATTATTCCTCCAAGGATATTGGCTTTATTTAATCGCTGGCATTTATCTATTGTTTTGGGTAAAAGCACAATGCAAGAGATAGAACAATTCAACGAAAATCTCAGACGTGAGCGTAAAGCATCTACTTTATTAGTAGGTGCATTGTTAATTGGTGGACTAGCCGCAACTGTGCCATTATTTACTGATTCAATTAAGCATAGTGAGGTTTTATTTTGTAGGGTCAATTCGGATTGCAGAGGGTCAAGTGTGCGGCGGGGAATTGCTCACATCATTGATAATGAGCGACGCAATCAACTATTTGATATTAATATCCGAGTGCTGAGAGTTTTACCACCAGAAGACAGCACCGCTTACCTATTTGGGATTGGTGGGAGTATTGCCCTACTCGCTGCTTATGCTACCAGTAGATCACTTACTGACAAGCAAGAGAAAGCGATTCATAGCCAATTTGCCCTGCTCAAAATCAAAGCACTGGAGAATGACATTATTGTTAGCAATCACATTGACCTAACCCAGTTTAGTAAACAACAGCAATCTGAGATAACCAAGCAAGCCATCGCCCGACAAACTGCTGAAACCATAGAAGCTATGAAATCCCCAGGTGAAATGCAATTAGACCACATCAATGGTCAATTACAGGGTGAGTTATCACTCAAAAACCATGAGTTGCAGATATCAGAGATGGACAAGGTTATTGTTGACAATAAGTTACACGTAGCGGAAACAAATAAAAAGCTGAGTAAGTTGTCTAGCACTCCCCAGGATGAACACTCTTCCAGTACCCATTCCCCCAGTGAACAGCTAAAAGATACCCTCATCAATGCCCTGAAAAATCATGAGGATGGTTATCTGTGGAAAATTATTAATTCACTCAAACCATTGTGGCTCATAGGTAATCAAGGGTCAGGCAAGACATATACAGCCGGAGCAATAGCCCTCATCAGAAAATACTGCCTTGATGCCCCAATTCATCAATTAATCGACCGTCACGCCACAGGTGACAATGCCGATGTATGGCAATTACTAGAAGCCACTAGCAAAGCCGAATCAGAGGATGAAATCAGCACAGCTTTTGAAGATTGCTGTGATAGATGGCTGCAACGGATTAAGCAGAAACCCACCAAAAAGCAGCAGGTGATAGTAGATGAATTTACCAACTTAAAATCACTTTGTGGTGATACGGCGATCGCTTTCTTCAAAATGTCCCTCACCGACACCCGCAAAGCCAAGGAATACTTGTTAGGAATTACCCATAATGCCACCAATGAATCATTCCCAGAAGGAACGGCAGCCGCACGGAAATCAGGCACGATTCTATTAGAGAAATTCTCGGCTAATGGTGAAACACCACTATCTAGGGTAGTTGTCCGTTATGGTCTAGTTGATGAGAACGGCAATAACTTAGAAGATGAAGAAAGGACACTGCCAAACTGGATGCACCCTGAACGCATTTACCAGCACTTCAACGGTAAACCAATCAATTTTGAAGATTAATGTAAATCGCCTAAAGAAAGTGGGGGAGAACGGGTGGTAAGCGGAGTGTCTGGGGCGGACTGCTGTGCCTGGTTCATCGGTTACTCTACAGTTTACTCATCCTAGTTACCGATAATTTATCTGTAACTACTGTATCTTTAACTCAAATCCTTTGTAGCGATTGCCAAGAGGTTCAGTAAAGAGCTTGGGGACTGGATAGACATCACCAAACAGTGTTCGTTACACCGCTCAGAATCCCAAACGGTTTAAGCATTTTAATTGGGATTGGGACGGGAAAAATCCATTTTAATATTTATGACACTAATTACAAAAAACTGTGGTTGAGGATGAGTTCAAATTCTGGTTTGGTTAGGGTGATGTTACCGTTATGGATTTCTAGCTGTTGTTTGAAGTTTGCTAACATTGCCGCTTGGTCTTTAATCTTAACCCTTGCATATTTCATGCCTTGCAGTTGGGCGATTAAGGATTCTTCTAGTTCGGCTTCGGGTTGGGTGGTCATAATTCACTCAAGACTGTAAGGATTCATAATTTTAACTGGTGTCAGTTTAAAATCATCAACATTGCGGGTAACTAAAGTTAATTTATGATGATGTGCTGTTGCGGCAATCAAACTATCCATTACGGCTAATTTTTTACCTTTCAATTCGGCATTTGCAGAAAATTTCGCCCAATTATCTAAAATATCATCGTTGATTGGTAAAACATGAGAAGAAAATTCAATTTCTACTTTTTGCAGCCATATTTTAAGTTTTTGATATCGTTCAGGTTGTGAGTCTTGGATTTTATAAATCCCTTTTTTTATTTCAGCGATGGTAATAATACTTAAAAATAGTTTTTCAATCGGTTGCTGATTAAACCATTGACTAACTTGGGGGTTGGGAGCTTTTTTAACAAACTCAGACATTACACAGGTGTCTATTAGATAAGTCATAGTTCAAAATTCCTGCCTGTGTCTCTATCACGTTCAAACAATGATGCAATATCATCTTCGGCAGATTCATCGTCTATAAAACGTAGTCGCTCAAATAAAGGCAGTTCTTTTTTTTGTTGCTGCAAGTAATTGGATAATATTTTAATGACCGCTTCCTGTGGATTTTCATAGTGAGTGACTGCGATAATTTCATTAATTAGTTCATCATCTATTGTGATAATGGTCATCGCTTTGTCCTCGGTTGTGTTAAATCAAATTTATGCAATCTGAATGATTTTGTTAAGCTGATTGCATACTTGTAGAAATAAATCCTAATTTAATTTTACGGGGTAAATCTAGCAAGCGTGTCATGAGGGACAAGTAGTACAAAATCTGAGCTTGTAGTATGATAGAACATGACTAAAACCCTTGTTTGATATAGGAGTAGAGGATTTCTCTCTCGCGTTGATTAGAGACAATGAAGCACTGCTGATATCACTCGCTCTCTTGCCACGATTTATCTACCGGAGTATAGAAGAAGTATAGACAATACCGATAGCAATATTGCTATCAACAATTTTCATCCCTACCTCTGTTCAACACGCGCTCTTACACCATAAACCCTCTAGATGGATAGTGGTGTTCGTTGACCGTCAGATCACGTACTTATGAGTCAGCCCTTACACAGTCATAGAACAAAATCTCGCTTCATCGCCCGACCTAACTGTCAATCATCTGACAATTACTCCCCCAACCCCATCTCTGTCAGCTTTAACACATAGTGCGACAATGCCTCTTTTCGCACCACTGGCAGTAATAAACACGCTCGTAACAACTAAGATGTTGAAATAGCATTAAACTGACACTGCCCCTGTGCTGCTGACTAACCAATGACACCGATCCACCCTGAAAACCTTAGTGTTCTAGAAAACTCGCTGGCGTTGGCGATCGGAGAAGATTTTTCTTTAGAGAATGACCCCGATGTGATTCAGCAGCTGATTGGGGATAAGCGATCGCCCAACACTAAGCGCGAATACCAAAAAGACCTGAAAGATTTTTTCAATTTCGTTGCTAAGAAAGAACCCAGCCGGGATTTGGTTTTGGAATTCCTTCACCTAGAACAGCGTCATGCCGTCGCTGTGGTTCTCAAGTACAAGGCGCACCTGATTAAGAAAAAACTGGCTGAAGCTACGGTGAATCGTCGCCTTAGTGCTATCAAGTCAATGGTTGAGATGGGGCGACGGCTGGGAGTCTGCAATTTCTCCCTGGATGATGTCAAAGGTGAGAAGGTCGAAACCTACCGTGACACAATGGGTATTCCAGCCGAGGACTATGCCCAAGTCATAGCGCTGGTTGATCAGAACACCCTAAAGGGTAAGCGCGATTATGCACTACTGCGGTTACTCTGGGATAATGCCTTGCGCCGGAATGAGATAGTCAATTTGAATGTGCTTGACTTTAACGCCAAGGAAAAAACTCTCTTCATCCTGGGTAAAGGCAAGGGTAGCCAGAAGGAAGTTCTTGATTTATCGGACAGAACCACCGACGCAATCGCCAGTTGGATAAAAGCCAGTAAAAAGAAACGTAGCAATGAACCGCTTTTCACCGTGCTGGCCTATCACAAAAATGGAGCGAGATTAACCGGGGAGGCAATCAGGCGACTGGTGGATGGGCTATGCAAGCAAGCCGGAATTACTAAGAAGATGTCACCGCATCGTGTTCGCCACAGTGCGATTACTACAGTATTGGATCTGAATAATGGCAACTACCGTGCTACCCAGCGCTTCAGCAGGCACGCCCAAGTGCAGACGGTTTTGAAATATGATGATAACCGCCAGCGCTTGCAAAAGCAGATGAGCGACTCAATATCAGAACTTATCTAGAAAAAAGCTCAAAATCTTGACCCGCCGGATTTAGATATTGTCAATTTGAAAATTATGGGGATTTTTCAGGATAAAATGATTGTCAACTTTTACTAAATCACCTGTGCAGTGAATTGGTAAACGTTCCTGATAGGCTTTAATGGCTAAGATATAATCATGACCTGCAAGTTCTGTTTTGATTTCTCGTAATTTATCAAAAACTTCACCTAGTAAAGTAATTTCTCCACTCAATTTATCAATTAGTGGAGTGGCAATTTGCATGACTACACCTTGCATGGTGAAGTTGGGATAATTGGTAATAAATTCGCTTAATATATCAACTTGGTCACGATTTTCTACTGTCTCCAATGTTTTTAAGATATCGCTGATTCTTTCGGCATAATCTCCTAATTCATGTTGGAGAGGTAGCAGGATTTCATATTCAGGAACGGCATCTTTTTTCAGTCGCCAAATTGCCCCGGCATTATTATATATACGTCCGGTTTCATGCCAGCCTGTTGCTTGCAAATGTGCCTGTATTACATTGGGGTTAACAGTTTTGAGTATTTCACTATCTTTGATAGTAACTTTCATGGTAAATCTCCAAAACTAATGCGTTGAATGATGGATTGGAGTGATAGGGGTGTCAACTGATTACTACGGGGTATTTCAATAGTAACATTGGTTAGATTTTCGGTGTCTGGCATTTCGCGCAAAGATACCCAGTAACCACAATGTCTAATACAAAGTTCATCTTCGGTTTGCTTTAACCAGTCTGTTATCTTTTCTGGAACTAAAACGACTACTAAAATTCGAGGGACAAGGGCATTGATTTTTAAATCATTATAATTTTTGAGATTGAGGGGATATTTAATATAGTTTTCCTCAAGAATATCTCTAGCTGTACATTTTAGTTGTAGTTCTAGTCTAGGGGAAAGGATTTTACCTGTACCGCCTCTGCTAACTATGCCTAAATCTACGCTGTCGTTATCAACTTCTGGTCTATATAAAGAATAACCTGCAACGGCGGCGATGGCTCTAATATAGGTGATGCTAAATTGTTCTTTTTGTTGGTTGATATCCATTAAATTACAAATTACAAATCAAGCTAATGCCAACAGCATCGATTGTTATTCATGTCCCTGCTTTGAAAAGAATGCGCTAAGAGAACTTTTGCATCATCGACTTCGCCCGTCGCATATTTGCTACTTGTTGCCTGTACTCATTCTTCGTTATCGCTTCAGATAACACTGTACTGAGAAATTCTGGATTTGCCTCACAAAACTCAAACATGGCTTCAATCAGAACCTCTCGACAAATGCCGTTCTCCCGACACACCTCTTGTAGGCGTGAGCTTACTCCCTGCTCCAACCGCAGCGTACTCTGCTTTGTTTGCAACGGCTGTTTAGATACAGTAGCCTGATTTTCGGTATTTTCAGGTATCTGATGTTCTTGGTTTCTAGATATCGAGGTATCTGGACTTCCAGAATATAACGAAGTATCTCGACTTTTGACAGAAGGACGGCTTCGCTGTTTCAATCGCTCTAGTGCATCACTCATGAGTTAACGCCTCAATAATTTGCTCAAACGGATATTGCAGGTCGGATTGCCCCAGGTCTGACAACAACTTGCCTTGTCGGATTGCACTCTTAAACTTCTCAGACTCGCGGATGCTCGGCAAAATTGGGATGTCTTGAGCAAACTCTCGCATCGCTTCAATATTTTGCCTGCCTTCTAGGGTTTGGGTATTTCCTACCCAGCGATCGCGAAAAGGAACTATCCCTAATACTCTCCCTGTAAATGCCATTAAGTTGGCTTGTTCTGTTAAGAAGCTCAGGGTATCAATTAAGCTGTTGGTTCCCTTAACGTTGGCTTCGACGGGGATGATGACATAATCAGACGTTCCCACCGCTGTTAGGCACAGTTGGGAGCGCGATGGTTGCACGTCAATCAGGACATAATCAAAGATATTGGCTACAGATTTCAGGCGTAGTTTGAGGATAAATGCTCCCGTACCACTGCTACTGAGGAAATCTGAAACCTTAAACAGTCCCCTATCCGCTGGGATCAGAAATAGATTTTCATGGGTGGTAGGGTAAATACCATCTTCTGTTGTCACTTGCCCAGTTAGCACTTCAAATAAACTGGGCTGGTTTGGGTCTACCTCGTGATTTAAATAAAAAGTCAGATTTGCTTGTGGATCTGCGTCGATAGTCAACACTCGTAAGCCAAGTCGTGCTAGCAGCAGTGAGGTAAAGAAGATCGTGGTTGTTTTTCCCTGTCCACCGGAAAGGGAGATGGATGAGCAGGTTCGCATGGGTTAAACCCCCAATTCGATATACCAGAGCATACAGATATTAACTCTAACTGTCTAGATATTTAGATATCAATATAAAAAGATACCTAGAAGTCTAGATATCTTGAGTTGTTTCCCCTTCTTGCGCGATAATAGCTAGAGCTACCCTATTAGGTGCGAAGATCGCTTTTGCAGTGTTGGCAGCGAGCGGCACACCCGCCTTATACATTTTTGTTAGCCCACTCCTTTGGAACGAGTGAGAACTGACACCTCTAAGTCCTATAAGGAGTCACGAAGTTCTCAAACTCTGACATAGCTTTGGTTTTAAGGCGCTATTTCCGTTTGAGCACAAATCTCGGCTCAACCTCTCAATAACTTTATAGAAGATTAGGCAGTTTGGTACACGTATGTATTGAACCAGTATTTCTCCGCTCATCACAGATTCTTGTCAAAAAATCTAATTTTGTAAGGACTATGATTTACAATAAACCAATGATTAATAAAATCACTTGTGGATTTATATTAATAGCTATGTTTCTTATATATCCTATACTTAATCAAAGGGGCGAGAATGCTCATATTATTAAGTTTGCAATCGATGACACTATTCCATTTGTTCCAATTTTTAGTATCCCTTATATTCTGTATATTCCGTTTTTAATAATTACTTTAATATATTTTGTTGGTTTTACTAATCTTTATCGAAGTATATCTATTGCGTTTATTTTTTGTCTATTAATAGCCTATCTAACTTACTTTTTTTATCAAACATATATCCTACGTCCTGAAATTACAAATATAGATGTTTTTTCTAAATTAGTATTATATATTTACTCAAAAGATCACCCTTATAATTGCTTTCCTAGTCTACATAATGCCCTATCCATTCTATCTTTTTTCTACTGGGTTCAAGTTTTACCAAAGTTCAAATGGATAATAGGGATTTTTGTATTGTTAATTATTTTATCTACATTGTTAATTAAACAACATTATATTCCTGATGTAATTAGCGGAGTTCTGTTGGCGATTATCAGCTTCCGCATTTCATGTCATTTCTCTAAAAAATTGCCCTGAATATGGGATGAATTAAATATTCGTATCTGTAGCGACCCACAATACTTATTATTCTGTATTCTCCTTTAGTTTCCTAATTCATATTTTGTAACTTTTCTTTTAATTATTTTGTGCAGTTGAAAATTCTTCTATTTTTTGTAGAAAAAATGATATAAAATAGGTAAAACTACGATAACTATACGCAGGAAAATATTTGATATTATAATTTCATTCAGCAAATTAAAGCTCTTATATTTGGTTTCAATAATTAGAGTCTCATCAATGCCGTAATCTAAAAAAAAGTTAATTGTTGTTTCTACAATTTTTTCGTATTCAGATAA
Source organism: Nostoc sp. TCL26-01 (assembly GCF_013393945.1). NCBI lineage: Bacteria > Bacillati > Cyanobacteriota > Cyanophyceae > Nostocales > Nostocaceae > Nostoc > Nostoc sp. TCL26-01. The sequence continues at coordinate 3,440 of NZ_CP040302.1, read as the reverse complement.
TGTAAAATAAACTGTTATAAGTATAGGGGCGACAAACCAAAACATATAAAAAAATCGTACCCAAATATAACCACTTTTTGATAAAGTACCATTTAAAAATAGCACGTCAAGACTAACAATAAAAATCATCATTGCAACCACATTTATATGACGTTTAGTTTGATTATAAAAATGCTTGTACAATATACGTACTTGTTCTTGTGCTTTATGTAAGTATTGTTCTATATTGGTTACTTCTGATTTATTTTTATTAATAAAATTATTATGACTTAGGCGTTTTTCTCTTAATTCTCTACAATCTTCTATAGCAACATGAATGTATAAACTACCTAATGGAATGCCTATACAAAGGTAGTTAATAAGAGAGCAAGGTAAATACCATATATAGGGGAGTAAACACTCGTGAAAATATTTATTTTCACTTAAATTATGTTCTTTACATAATTCAGTAGGTCCGATGTAAAAATGTTGAATAACTATAATTATTAAAATTAGAGTTCCGATGATTAATGTAAGTCTACGTCTGTCAGTAAAAATTACAGAATCAATATAATTTTCAGCTTCTTTATTAAATAAATTTCCAATTATAATCAGTGCAATTAATAACAATATACAAGTGCGGAAAAATTCAATTATAACTCCTAAATTATTTGGATTAAAGCTGGCATCCCAAGCTTCACTTTCTATAATATTATAAGAGATAATCAGTGATATAGCACTAATTATTGCTAACAGTATTGCTACAGGAATCAAGACAGTATACTTGGTGCAATTGCTCTTTAAAAAACTCAAAAAACCTAGTTCTGTGCGGAATTTATTGTTAACCCATTCTTTGCTAAAAACCTCTTTATATATGGGGTTATATACCCTAATTTTTTGTTGTTGTTTTACTACCAACCCTGATAAACGTAATTTCATCTGCTCACTATTGTCAGAAGCATCAATCTCACCATTATCCAGGATTTTATTATATAATTTTAATAGCTTATAGGCGGTTTGATTATCATCAAGAAGACGATTTTTAATCGTTCTCAGATGCTCAGGGTCATCTTGGATCTCCCAATCATTAATGATGTACTCTTGAACTAAATCTTTGATATTTGGTTTGCGATCTTTGGCATTTTCAAAAATTAGGTTACATAACTTTTGAGTGAGAAACGGTTGTCCATCAGTCCAATGCAACACTTCTTTTAAAACCTTTTCGGGGTTGTCTACCTTGTGAACCAATCCTCTAGTTAATGATTCTCTAGCTTCCTCAAACTTAAACCCAGTTAGTTCAATGGATCTACCAATGTTAAATGGTGTACCATTTCTATCTGTTAAATCTGAAGGAGTTACAACTCCAAGCAGACAAAATGTTATATGCTGGTATTCTGGATTATCTGCACGTTTATTATTGCAAGCACGAATAAAATTCAAAAATTCGTTTTTAAATTTTACGTTGACTAAGCTATCAATTTCGTCAATAAAAATGATAGTTTTTTGCGCTCTGGTCACCATCAACACCTTTTCGACAAACGGAATCAAATCCTGCATTCGCCATTCTCCCTGATGCTGCTGATGCCAGACAGACCAAGTAGGCGAGTCCCAAAGATCAAACCCATCCACCAAATTATTAACTATATCTTTATAAAAATTATTAGGATGTTTATCTATGATTGACATATCAATTGAGGCACACCTTATGCCTTCTTTCCCCAACCTGTTCATTGTTTGTACACGCAAGCTAGACTTCCCCATCTGTCGGCAGTTGAACACATAACAAACATTTCCCTCTTTCAACCATTGATAGAGTTTTTCATCTGCTTGCCGCTTTACATAGGAGGAATCATCGTAACTTAAACTCCCTCCCACTTTGTAATAGCTGTAATCTGACATAACCCTCTTCTGTCACTTTCCGTAGATAAAAAGATGTAACCCTTACCAGATAATAGTTTTAGTTTAAAGCAATGATTGTATCCGTCATATTAGAAAATAAAGCCACAAACCTAATCCGAGTCAGAGTTTTAAAAGTTGCCTTCGATTTTTGTTTTCGGAGAGTGACAGAAGAGGGATAAGTTAAGTAATAATTTTTGATAGTACTAGAAAAAAAGGGATTTTTTATTCCCCATCTGCTCTCGAAAATACATTCTGTATAACTCGCAGCGGGGCATCAACGGATTATCTAGTCTATTTGTTAGCCCCATACTATATAATTTATACCTTTGCTTTCTACCCAATTCCACTGCTTTAGTTGCGGTAACAACTTGTTTAAACGCTGCACCTAGCTCTTTGTTTTTTTCCAGAATATTCAGGTAACGGAATAAATGATTTCTATAAATTCCGTCATTAGTAGGAGCATTTTGCAAGAAATGTTCTAAATTCCCCCCTGGTTGAGCAAGGTGATAAAACGCCAATCTCACTAAATAGGGGTGTCCTCCCACCATTGCCATGAGAACCTTTACTGAGTCATTGTTCCAATCGAGTTTATGCCGCAATGCCAAATCTAAAACCTGTTCTGGGGTAAACTCAGTTAACTCCACTGGCTTGCCAACATTAAAAGGTGATTCATTAATATTTAGTGGCCCATAATCTTCGGTAGAATGCACCACCACCAATCGCAGATTTCGCCAAATAGGTTTATTATTAGTCTCCTCATGCCAGACTCGCAACATTTTAAAAAATTCATTAGAAACTTGAGGGTAATTGAAAATCCTATCCACTTCATCAAGAGCTAAAACTATAGGACTGTTTATGGGCTTTAAAAAATGCTCTTGGAAGTAAATTTTACAGTCAGTCGGAGTGTCAATCAACGCCTCTTTCCTAGAATTGTTTACCTGTTCTGACATCTGTAGCTGTATACTGACACAATAACAGAACCAACTTAAAAAGTTTTTCAGGTTGCTAAACGTCGCTTCTTCTACTTCCGCCAAGTTTATACGAACTTTTTGATATTGCTGCTTATCCGCGCGATCGACAATCCTATCCAGCAGTGATGTTTTGCCCATCTCTTTTGGCGCTTTGATGCGAATTAGCGATCCAGGCTTCGCGATCTCGTGGTAGCACATAGATTCAAAAGAGTCGCCCTCTATATAGCGGTAGCGTTCTACATAAAAAGAAGAAGTCAAGGGAACTGGCCCATTTGGAAAATCTAAGTTTTTCAGATCCCAAGATGGTTGTAGTGGTTTTTGGTTACCCAATGCCCGTTCTAGCTTTTGCCCAATATTACTCTTACTAACTTCTTCTTTAAATGCCTTTTCAAATTTTTTCCATAATTTAGGGCCAACATCGTTTTGCAGAGTGCTTTTAGCATTATGCAATTCTTGAGCCATATCCTCATACGTCTTTTCTTGTAAAGCCCCCCGTAGAACAGCCAACTCAAGTTTATTCAACTCGTGTTTCGTATCTTGGTATACAATATCCTGAGCAAATATGATTAATTCATCTATGTTGTGGTTCAT
>NZ_CP040301.1 GCF_013393945.1 Nostoc sp. TCL26-01 | reverse complement strand
CGTGAAATTCTTCTAAGTTGGGTTTTGTAGTCAACAGTTAATTGTCAGCGCTAAATAATTAAGTGCGATTGTCTAATTCGCAGGATCAATTTGGTTCAGCAGCCACCCCTAGCTGTCATAGCTATACTTGTAATTTTTGTTTCCCAAAGTCCTAATCTTGCTCACATAGCCATTAGCACTATAGATAAATTGCGTGGTTCGATTGAGGGGGTCTTGAATGTTCTTAAGTTGCCAGTACTAGTGAGTTGCAGCCGAGTTTTGTCCCAGTTGCATCTTTCATATCAATGACACTAGCCGAAACATAGGTATGTTCAACAGAGTTAGTTGCCATGAAAGAGATACCCTTTTATGTAAAAAAGCAATATCATAACAACGGTATTTTCTCTGATTATCAGTAAAATTTATATAAAAAAACTATGAAGAAAACTGATATCTATGTAGTTTTCCTGTATTTCCTTTGTTTTGATCCACTCCTGAAGCCAGCAATTGAACTGCAAATCAGCCAGTAGCTATACGAACGCACGCCATCAACAATTGTGCGAAAGGCTCTTGTTAATAACTTGTGGGTTGTTTAGCGATTGTGTGTGGGTTAGCAGACTAACCCACAGTCTATTCGTTGTGGAGAAACCGATTAATTGGGAGTATTCCAGGCTTTAATAGAGTAACTCCATCAGGGTTTGAGTTCGCACTTTAATCTTCTACTGATGACAACTTGATATCCATGTATGTGAAGTTAAATTTTAAACCAAGTCCTATTGCCCTAGTGCGAGGTTGAAAGCACGTAAGGACGTATTGACAAAATTTACTCGTCTTTTTACTTATCACCAATAATACTAAGTTAATTTGCGTATTTGTTATTTTGTTATCTCAAATAGGGATGCCATTACCTCGCAAGAAGGGTACACAGCACTGGCTCCCATAAGCCTGAATAAATAATGATTTGGTGAAATTGAGAAAATTTCGTTGCTTAGTTTTTGCTTACTTGTGCCTAAAACCTATAATTAAAGACTTGATAATTAGAGATAGGCATTGATTAAAGTCTATGTTAGGCGATTTCCGTCTACAACAGACACCTCCATTCACTAATCGGACTTTCAAGTTTTTGCGTACTCAAATATTTAAAAATCTAAATACTTAATACTTGAAAGTATTGCTTAAACTGGTATATTTGTAGCATCCAACTTTCAAGTTTTTGCGTACTCAAATATTTAAACTTTCAAATAATCAGAATTTTAAATACTTACAAATTGAGATGTCACCATGATTATTACAGTTGCCTCATTTAAAGGAGGCGTGGGCAAAACGACAACAGCAGTCCACCTGGCTACTTATTTACAAACTAAAGGAGAAACGCTTTTGATTGACGGCGACCCAAACCGCTCAGCTAGTGGTTGGTCAAAGCGAGGTGATTTACCTTTTAAGGTGATTGATGAAAGACAAGCTGCCAAATTTGCCAAAAATTACCAGCACATTGTCATCGATACCCAAGCACGACCGGAGCAGGAAGATTTGGAAGCACTAGCATCTGGGTGTGATTTGCTAATTCTTCCTACTACCCCTGATGCCTTATCACTTGATGCCCTCATGCAAACTGTCAATGTTCTTAAATTACTAGGCGCTGACCAATTTCGGGTTCTCATTACCCGCGTTCCACCTAAACCAAGACGGGATGGAGAGGAAGCAAGAGAGATGTTGACTGAGGCTGGATTACCCGTATTTAAAGGGAGTATCCGTGACGCAGTTGCTTTTCAAAAAGCGGCGTTAGCTGGTGTACCAGTTAACAAAGTTGCAGATCAACGGGCCAAGATGGCATGGCGGGATTACCAAGGTATAGGTCAAGAGGTGATGAAGTGAGTAAGTTTAAAGGTCTTTTAGATGCGGTTAAGAGTGGTGAAGCAGAGCCAGAACAACCTAGCCAGGAGTTAGAAACTCAAAAACCAGAGGCGCGACAGTTCCAAAATTTACAGCCCAAAACAGTTACTGAACCTCAAACTGAAGCAAAACGGGGACGACCAAAAGGCAAACGCTCTGACTCCAATTACGAACAGGTAACTGCTTACATCCGCAAAGACACACACACAGCAGTCAAAATTGAACTACTTAAAGAAAGTCAAAATGCTCAAAAGCAGGAGTTTAGCGAGTTAATTCAAGAACTTCTAGACGAGTGGCTGAAATCGCGTAGTTGAGTTTTTGCGTACTTAAAAATCTGAATACCCAAAAATCTGAATACTTAAATTGTCAAATGATCAAGGATGACGCAACAAGACTTTCCTTAAAAACCGAACTACTGCAACGAGTAGAAGTATTAGGGTTGCAGCAAGCCTTATTTCCATCAACAGAAGAATCAATAGATGAAATTGTGCGGCAGTTGGAGAGTCTCAATCCAACAGAACACCCACTTAATCCCAAGCATCTCCCTTTGCTACTTGGGGACTGGCAATTGTTGTACGCCTCCAGGGGTACAGTAGTTACACGCCCCCTTGCATCACTACCAAATTTTGGGGGAGGAATTAAAATCAAACGGGTGTGGCAAAAGTTGGTTGCAAGCGATGCCGGAAATATCTTGGCTTCTAACAGTGCCAATTTTGACTTACCACTGCTAGGAGAGTGGAAAGTGCAAGCTGATGGAGTATGGATATGGGCTACAGATGAGCAAACCGCCAAGGTAAGCTTTAGCTCATTTTCTGTACAAGCAACAAAACCCTTGGGGTTGTCGGGTTGGAATTTACCTGAGTTGAAAATCCCAGTCCTGGAATTCCTACGGAATGAGGCTGTATGGATAACTTCTTACTTAGACGAAGAAATGAGAGTAGGGCGAGGTGCAACTGGGAATTTGTTTGTGTTTCGGCGTGAGAATTATCTGTGAGTGATAGCTTTGTGGACTTTCTGGTAGACATGGGACACCCAACGCACTAGAAATACTACACCGTCATACCAATCACTTTGCAATTTCAGGTACGCAAAAAGCTGAAAGTTTGAATATTCAAAATGGTGGAGAATGTGGCAAAGCAGTGAGATTGCAACTTCTTTGTTTCCATTTTGAACGCACCCTAACTAAACTTCGCTACTCAATAATTTCGTCATATTGATTGGTGTCGTCTTCAGATAATTCTTTGATCTCTACCAACACATCCGCCAAAGTTTTTTCATCTAGCCACTGATGACGTTCTTTGGTGTAGTCTCCTTTACCGGGACTAAAATATTGAATAAACCGAATAGTATCGGCAATTCCCAAAGAATTGATTAAAGCATCGTAGCCCTGTTTGATAATTTCATTTTGGGTTTTCATCATTGCTTTCCTCGGCTTGTATTACGAATGCCAGCCATTGAACGGGATTATTAATCAAAACGTTAATTAATTGAGAGTTTTTTTGAGCTTTTTTGAAGAGTCTGTCATCTGTTGTGAGAAATACATCAGCCTGACTTCTTTCTGCGCTGGCGATGTGGGCGGCATCATAACTAGAGAATCCTAATTTTTGGAGTTCGGCGGCTCGATTTTCAATGAAGGCACTATTAATAACTTTGATTTTAGCAATGTCGAGTAGTTTTTTGACGTTTTGTAGTCTTTCTAAATTAGGTGTTTGGTTTAATTCGGCGATTAAAGCACTGCTGTTAATAAGTTTCCAAGTCGCTAATTGACATTGATTCAGAATTGTCAGAACTGCCTGTGCTTCTAAATAAATACGGGATTGTGTCTGGTCATCAAACGGACGATTCAAACAACAAGCGTCAAGATAGATTTTATATTGTTTGCTCATGGTGTTTAATCATCTGAATCCATATCTCGGCTTAACACTAAATCGAGTTTTGGGCGTGGTTGAGCAGAATTTGCCCCAGCTAAAGACAACTGTTGAGGAGATTTTACAAGAATTGGGGTAGTTATGAGATGCGGCTTTCAAAAACCTCAGACTAAGAAACTTAGTAATTAATTTCTTACCCAGGGTTGTCACAAGCTAAGTAATAGCAAGGTAATTGAGAGCCATTACTGCTCAGGCGTATTGCCCGGTCGTGGCTACTATAAGAATTTTTAGGATTTTCTGGTGATAGTATCAACATCAGCTTTTGGATTCACATTTGTTCTTTCTAATGGTACAAGACTAATAAATAAAAATCGTGCAAGTTAAGAATAGAGTAATAAAGATAGATTAAGGTGTTGTTTTTAATTGCACCGGCTCTACCTTTAAATCTGATATTTAATACAGGAAAGATTATCATGACACAGCAAAATGCTGCCCAACTTTTAAAGGCGGTGAAGGAAAATCAAGCATTAAAACAAAGACTAAAAGCAACAGAGAACCCAGAAGCCTTTATTAAGATTGCTCAAGAGAGTGGCTATGACTTCTCAAAGGAAGAACTAGAGAGAGAAATTAGCAAATTATCAGATGAAGATTTGGCAGCCATTATCAATCCAGGCTGGGGAACTAGACGACACATTCATCCTAGATAAGTGTAAACAAAATTCTGTAGAGAATTTCACTATAGATGCACATAGTAATTCTCCACTTTAATTAAACCGAATAATAGGCGAGCGTCTCTGACAAGTGTGCAAACAATCCGCAGCAAAGTCACCAATGACTGTACTGTGAAAGAGAGTGTTAAGACTAATCTACGAAGGTTAGTCAAGCGTCTGCTGCGGAAATATGATTATCTTTACTAATTAACACATGACAACTTCCGCAAGAAGTATTTTGTTTCTGAATGAATGTTTTCATTGATGCTACTCTCTAGCAGAGTATGATGAACGTTATTGGAAAGCTACATTATCTGTAAGCACTTATGCTTAATGAGACGGGTAGCGGGAGTTAGGTCTAGTCTGCGCCAATAAGATTTGCTCATGTTGCAGCTATCTCAACTGGCAACATCCTCTTGTTCACTTGTTGATTGAAGTTAATCAGGATAGCATATACCCCGATTAACAACAGGAAACTGAAAATGAGAATTTTTGTTCCAGGTCGTCTTTGTTTATTTGGAGAACACAGCGATTGGGCAGGAGAATATCGGCGGATTAACCCTAAGATCGAAAAGGGCTATACCTTAATTGTTGGTACTAATCAAGGAATTTATGCCGATATCAAACCTAATTCAACTGAGTTAATTATTCGTCCTTGTCTCAACGATGGTAGGCATTATGAACCGCTCAGATTACCTATGGAATCTCATACCCTTTTATGCGTGGCTCAAAAGGGCGGTTTTTTTAGTTATGCTGCTGGTACAGCTTATCAATTTCTTACTCATTATGGTGTTGGTGGACTTGAAGTTGATAATTATCTAACCGACTTACCCATCCAAAAGGGATTATCTTCAAGTGCTGCTTTTTGCGTTCTCATGGCGAGAGCATTTAATCGTCTGTACGACTTGAAGATGACAATTCGGGAAGAAATGGAGTTGGCATACCAAGGAGAAAGAACCACCCCTAGTCTTTGTGGTCGGATGGATCAGGCTTGTGCTTATGGAAATCGCCCAATCTTGATGATATTTGATGGGGAACAAATCAACATCAGAGAGCTTACAGTTAGCAAAGATTTGTTTTTTGTAATTGTGGATCTCGGAAGCAGCAAGGACACACAAGAAATACTCAGACGATTGAATGAGTGTTATCCAGTAGCTACTAATCCAATAGGGGAAAATGTTCAAAAATATTTGGGTTCCATTAGCGCGGAAATTACCCAAACGGCAGTTGAAGCCATACAACTCGGAGATGCCCAACTTCTTGGGGCTTTAATGACAAAAGCCCAAGCTGAATTTGATCAGTACGTAGTTCCGGCTTGTCCAGAAGAATTAACTGCAAAGAAGCTGCATCTCCTTCTAAATCACGAGCCTCTTTTTCCTTACATCTTTGGAGGAAAAGGCGTTGGTTCTCAGGGTGATGGTACTGCACAACTGATTGTTAACTCTCAAGAAAGTCAAACAAAAGCTATCGAAATTATTCAGCGCGATTTTCCACAAATGCAAGCGTTACAGTTAACTATTTCAAGATGACCCGTATGATTAAATTAACTGAAATAAAAGCATTAAGCTGCCCGTTGTAATTTCTAAGTTAATGGATATTAATCAACAAAAAGAACAATTTAGTATCACCTATGTTAGAGCCATCGCCGCCGTTGCAGGTTATTCTTTATATAGACCAGAAGTTGATAACGACAGCGTAGATTTAGGCATAGTTAGCAGAGGTGGCACAGGTAAAATCCTTTCTCCTAGACTAGAACTACAACTAAAATGTACAGCCAGAGAGATTCTTGAGGAAAACTATATTAAATATCCCCTCAATCTCAAAAATTATAATGATTTAAAAATCAATGCTCTTGTCCCTCGAATCTTAGTAGTTGTTTTAGTTCCCGAAAAAATAACAGATTGGATAAAACAAACAGAAGAAGAACTATGTCTTCGATATTGTGCTTACTGGATATCCTTGCGCGGGATGCCAGACACCGAAAACACAACCAATGTTACTATTGAAATACCCCGTAGTAATCAGTTGACACCTGATGCACTCCAAGCCATCATTCAACGTATTAGTTTTGGAGGATTGCCATGAAAGTTACTATTAAAGACAGTCAAATCCTCAAAACCGTTAACCCTGAAGTGATACAGGCACACTTGCAAGCAACAGGCTGGCACGAGACAGGACGTATTTATAATGATGCTGGTTCAATTTGGCGACTAAAAAAAGATGCGGCTCCTGAATATGAAATCTTACTACCTCTAGAACATAATTTAGGAGATTATGCTGAAAGAATCAGCGATATATTGAAAACATTATCAGCAGTAGAAAATCGTGACCAAGTTGATATATTAAGCGAATTTATTACTAATTATCCCAATTTCCATGTACAAGGTGTAGTCATGCAAATTGCTACTCCTTCTATTGATAAATTGAGTGGAGAGATTACTTTATTTGGGACAATTTTTGAGAGATTGCAAGAGATTAAAACCTCGCTTGCTGACCATGATTATATCTTAGCTATTAAAGCTTACCAGGAACGTTTACGGATTCACTGCACAGGTGATTTAGTCAAAGTTGACAATCATTTTCTTCTGAGAAATCCTCGAAATTTTCAAATTGACAATATCTAAATTTTTAGATATTTACTAAATAAGTTCTGATATTGAGTCACTCATCTGCTTTTGTAAACGCTGGCGGTTATCATCATATTTCAATACCGTCTGCACTTGGGCGTGTCTGCTGAATCGCTGGGTAGCACGATAGTTGCCATTATTGAGATCCAAAACTGTAGTAATCGCACTGTGGCGGATGCGATGGGGTGACATCTTCTTAGTAATTCCGGCTTCCTTACATAACCCATCCACCAATCGCCTCATTGCCTCCCCGGTTAATCTTGCTCCATTTTTGTGATAGGCCAGCACAGTAAAAAGCGGATTATCACCACGTTTTTTCTTACTTGCCTTAATCCAGTCGGCGATCGCCAATGCAGTTTTATCCGATAGGTCAAGAATATCCTTCTGGCTACCCTTGCCCTTACCCAGAATAAAAAGCGTTTTCTCCTTGGGGTTAAAATCACTCACATTTAAGTTGACTATCTCATTGCGGCGCAAGCCATTATCCCAAAGTAACCGCAGAATGGCATAGTCACGCTTGCCCTTAAGGGTGTTCTGGTCAACCAGTGCTATAACTTGGGCATAGTCAGTAGCGGAAATACCTGTAGTGTCCCGGTAGGTTTCGACCCTTTCACCTTTGACATCATCGACATGGAAATTGCAAACTCCCAGCCGTCGCCCCATCTCCACCATTGACTTGATAGCACTAAGGCGACGGTTCACCGTAGCTTCAGCCAGCTTTTTCTTGATCAGGTGCGCTTTGTACTTAAGAACCACAGCAACCGCGTGACGCTGTTCCAGGTGCAGAAACTCTAGAACTAAGTCGCGGCTGGGTTCTTTTTTGGCAACGAATAAGAAAAAATCTTTCAGGTCTTTCTGGTATTCGCGCTTGGTGTTGAGCGATCGCTTATCTCCAATCAACTGCCCAATTACATCGGGGTCATTCTCTAAAGAAAAGTCCTCGCCGATCGCTAACGCCAGTGAATTTTCTAGAACACTAAGATTTTCAGGGTGGATCGGTGTCATGGTTTTAGCAGGGGGGGCAGGGGAAGCAGGGGGAGCAGGGGAGGCAAGGGAGGTTTAACGCTTTATCAACCAAGGTGTTGGGTTGTTAATCATAGTCACCAAACCAGATAAAACGCGGTTGTAAGTACCATAAAGTTCTCTACCAATTTCAACATTTATGTAATTGCATTTAACAGCAAATTCAATCCAAGTCTGAGTTTCAGCCGCTTCAGCCTCACAATCATTCAGCTTGGCAACAAATGCCGCTTCGTATCGACGTTTTCGCCATGCTTCTGCAAAATTGGCACATACAGACCGCGACGACCGACGAATTTGGTCAGTCAGTGAATATCGTTCCTCAACAAGAAACTTTTTAGACACCTCAAATATTTTCATCGCAGCATCAAAAGCTGTTTGATAAACCCTTAAATCTTTGTGATTCTTAATTGCTTCTCTTTCCATCTCCCCTGCTCCCCTGCATCTCTGCACCTCTGCTTTCCATCTTAGTTGAATCAAGGTGTTTATTACTCTCAGTGGTGCGAAAAAATGTATTGTCGCACTATGTCCTGACACAGGTGAGGGAGGAGTTTGAAAAGTATTTGTCAGATAATTGACAATTGAAGAGGGTGATAGGGAGAAATTTTCTTCGATAAAAGTGTAAGGATTGACGAGTCAGTACGTGATCTGACGGTCAAAGAGCAGAGAGGTGACAGTAACGAACACCATCATCCATCTTTTGGGGTTAGGGTGTTCCAGGGTGTGTTGAGCAGAGGTAGGGATGACAATAGTTGATAGCAATACTGCTATCAAAATCGTCTGTACTTGCTTCTATACCCCTGGTTGATAAATCATTGCTATCAGTGAGTGATATCAATTTTGAGCAGCTGGCTCTGGCGACAGCTACCCTTGTTTTGGGCTTACTCAAGCCCATGTTTTTGCTTTGATCAAGCTATGAGATGACATTTATTCGTCTTCTGAAGAATCTTCATCCACCATCAAAACATAATCTCCCATCTGCGCTGCTAGGTGAAGAACAATTGGACGAGCTAAGGTGTCTTTGTATTGCAATGCCATCCGACGCAATTCATGCGTCAATACTGCCCAATGCCAAGGTTCATCTTTTGGTTGTATGCAAGCCACTACTAACTCAAGTATTGCAGGGTTTGACCAGTGGAGTTGAGGTTTATCCAATTTACTGAAATCTCGTTTTTCCTTTGGCATTGTATTAGACTTTTGCCCAATACTAAGAAATATACGTTCATTGCTGTTCGTATTAAATAGTCCCTCTGTCGCTACACTTATTTGTTCAAGTTCCAGCAAATTATCAAACAACTTCACCTTCTGTTTCTCTTGATCATGCAGAGCATACCATTCTGGAGTTTCTCCATCTTGGCGTACCCGAACTACGCGAAGTTTTGACATCATTTGAGGAGATTCAGTGCCAAAAACTATCCCATCTTGAGATATTTGTGTATCTTGTAGCCATGTCCAATACCTTCGGATATTTTGAGCATCACAGAGTAGTAATGTATCTTTACCCCTTAACTCTTTGGTTTGCAGCATTCGTTTGATAAATCCTTTTATCTCCTTTTTTAACTCGTTGTTATCTCCTGTAATAGATGTTCCTTTTGAGTTTATCTTTCTTAAAGCTTCATCGTAGGGTATCCAATCAGATAGACCGTTAAAAGTAGCTTCAATTGTTTGAGAGTCAGAACGCATTTTCACCATAACTGGGATGAGTTGTTGTTTCCCATGCGCGCTGGTTTTAGAAGTGCGATTAACCAACCATAAACCTACATAAGTAAGAGGTTCAGGAAGAATTGCTGATGGAATAACTATACGAGGTGGAGCTATCTGTACTCCCAGCGACCGGAGTAGGTCTAAAAAAGATGTTATGGCTTTCTGTGGTAGCTCTTCTTGTAATCTATTAATTTCATTCTGTTCGTGCCTGTTTAACTCTCTTCCTTTATCTTTTGCTGTCTTTTCATATTCCTTTTTTAATTCCTCATGTTCAGGGACAAGAAACTTAGATACCCTGTCAATTTTCTCTTGAACAAAGCCTAAGCGAATAGCTGCTAGGGGGTCTGTCCATTCAGGTTTCCAATGGTTTTCGCCATAAAGTTCAACTAATACCCCTACTTTCCCTGTGACAGGTTGCATTTGATTAACAGTTTTTGCTACTTCAGCTTTTCTACTCTTAATAGCTTCTTCTCGTTGTTTGGAAGTTGGTTTTTTTGTTTTATCTGTAGATAAAGCTAAACGTTCTGCTAATTTACCTATTTCTTGCGTGCGTATAGTTACAGTCAAATCTATATCTGGGAAATTATGAATACCCGTTGTCGCTGTCTTCAACCCCAGGCAATACCATATTGCTTTTATAAGTGCATCCCGTGTTGACTCATTAATATACCAAATTTCGATGGTTAGCTCTTTGCCAATACAGTTACGTATGGCTTCACAAAGTCTTTTACTCTCTGAGCGGAGTTTTTCTGTAAATTCTTCTAATAAATTATCGTATCTAATTTTAAATTCTTCATCTGTTTCATCTTCTTTTTTATGAAAAGTATTTCTCTCTGATTCCTGTTTTATTAAAAGTTTTTCGTACCTAGCTTTAAATTGCTCCTCGGAAACATTATATTTACTTTTAAGTTTATCTCTCTCTAATTCTTGTTTTTTTAAAAATTTATCGTACCTATCTTTAAATTGCTCCTCTGATTCCGCTTTTTTTATTTTTGGGATACCCATAGTCCAAGATGTACCATCAGGCTTGGGTAAATCAAATATTTGAGCAGATTGCTTAGTATTTATTTGATAATTAAACCGCTCATCTTCTATTAGTTCCCAATCATTTTTTAACAACAATGCTATTTGTTCAGCTAATTGACGACGGTTGGTTGGTGGCAATCCTTTACCTACTTTATGACCTGGAATTATCCCATCTTTGTAGGTAACACAAATGTTAGGAATATTTGAGAAATTAAGTGCTTGTGTGGGATTAGCTAAAATTTGCTCTGGGGTATATGGAAGCGGGTTGAATTGAGCTAATAACCCAGCTAAGTTATTATTCCACTTAGGCTCTCCTTTCCATACCAGTGGAGCGACTTGAAAGTATTCGGTATAACCGTAAGGATTTAATCCCTCACCCCATTGAAGCTTGGTACGAATATACACAGAACTAGCTTGCCCTGGTAGCAAACCAGTATCATTTCTACTGCACCACCGCCGGATACTCATATCACATTGCAGTTGAGGATATGGCTGGAATGGAACCGTTTGTACTTTCAAAGTCAGAACTATTGAGTAATAGTAAGTATGTTTGTTTTCTGTGTACGATAGCGGAGGCCAAGATATCAACTCTGCTCCTGCTCCTTCTATTGGCGCACAGCGATAGAACTGAATTGTTTCATCACTTAATTTGAACTTTAAGTTTGGGTCACTCAGTTGCGTTGCTAGAATATCAGGCAATAGGATAAATCCATCTGCATTTTCAGTAATATTGGCGGTTCCATTAGCATATTTTTTCCATAATTCCGTTTCTAGAGTCACCATTTCCCACTTGAAATTGTTAGGGTTCGACAGTTGCTGCATTACAGCTTGTCGTTGGTCAAAGGTTATCCCTTTCTTGCGCTTGTTTGGGTGTTCATCTGGAAACTCAGTATCTAGCCAATGAGAGAAAATTACTGATAATTTATCTATTGGAATTTCAACTAGACTATATAACCAATTTTTATCCCAAATTTTACCAATGTAAATTAAACCAGGGATACTTGCCCGTAGAGCTTCATTGAGTGATGTGATGGGAATACCAACTTTATCTTTAGGGCGGCTATCTCTCTCGGCTACAAGATTTTTTAATGAATCTTTGACTGTTTCTGGAAACTTCAGTGCATAAAAATTTTTAGCGGGTAAGTTGTGTTTGAGTCGGAAGGCACACAAGCGGACTTTGTTGTATTTAGGTGATGACATAAATCAAATTATTTGTAATTTGTGAGATGTTTACGAAGAACGTCAGAAAAGATTTTTAGTTTTGGCGATCGCTTCATAAAATGGGCGATAAAGAGCTTGAACTATCTGCCTATCCCGTTGGGTAATCTGAAGATCATCCTCCTCAAAATAAGGTTGTAGCAAATCTCGGATGCCAATAAGGATACTTGTTGAAGGGGTATCCTCTTGTTCATTTATCTGTGCAACATTAAGCCCAAACTTGGCATCGCACCAAAAGAGTTCTGCATTACTACTGCCGCGAATAAGCCGACCTACTACCTGCCAAAGTGAAACAGCAATATCCCAATGCATAGCAGGTAAGTTTTTCTCATCAAGAGTTCTTAGCCTTACTGGTAGGTGTAGCAACCGCAACCATTGACGATAAGCTGTGTCTCGAAAATTATTACCTAAGTCTTCCAGATTTTCTTCCTCAAATGTTTTGTAATTTTCAATTGCCCAACGATTTATGGAGTGAATTGCATAGCTGAGGTCATCAGGACTTGGGTGTGGTAAAACCAAGAAGTAAGCTGCCCCAATTACTGCCATTCCTTTCTCATCAACAATATTGTGACCACGCTCTATCGCTTTTAGCGGGGCTATTAGAATTACCTTGTCAGGTTTATTGGCAAACTCAGATACTCGTCCTCTTTGCAATGTGTTATGACTTTCATTCTCTGAATCATCATCTAGCCATTCAGATTTATTATCATCTCTTGTTAAAGCTATAACTCGATTTCCCCACCCTAGACGAACTAAATGTTCGTGGACTATTTTTACTTGTTCATAGCTATTAACTACCAACAGTATTTTTCGTCCTTTAAGGTCTATTAGTTTCTGTTCTAAATATTCTTCCTCTACTAACTTCGTGACAATTTTCTCCAAGTTCTTCTGTTTTTTATCCCCTGTTCCTGATACAAAGATTGGTCGATTTTGCTCATCGTATAACGGTAAAAACTCAGAGGAGATTGAAAATCCCTTATTAGTATTTGGTGACAGGACTCCGGTTACTGGTACATCAACGTGGTATGCCGGAGATTTACCCGCCCAACTTGTTCCTGACATCAGCAATATATGCGGACTTGCTATGTTGTCACTGGCGAACAAATCATTGAAATGTAGAAGTGACCAACGACCAACACCCGTACAACGAAAAAACCGCAGACTTCCTAACTGTTCTTTATAAGATTTGTGATACTGGAATGCCAACTGATTTCCCATTGGCATCGCGGGAATTATTGCGTTGTAGTCTGCGGGTGGTGCTTGAAACCACATTGAATCTTCTGCTTCTAGTTTGAGGGTATCTTGTACTTGCCTCCAGTGACGCATCATAAAGTAAAGTTTGTTTTGTAGAACGCAGACTAATAATGCAAACTCTAATTTAACGGCAATTTCTTGAATCTTCTGTGGTTCTAAAGGAATAGTGGCTTGTTTCTTGACCCACTCAATAAGGGAATTTTTCTTACCAATGGCTTTATGAGTGAGGGTAAAAAGTAAATCCTTGTCATTGTCTAGATTATTTATATAAGGTTCAAATATATCCTTCATTAAATTCTCGGCATTTTCTGTTCCGGCTAAATCAATAGCAACTTCTCGCAATAGCAACCAATCTGTAAAATATTTTTTACTATTTTGCCATTGAGATAATTCAGGATAGTCCCCTCCTAACATCCAATAAATTTGGTCTGTGACTCGTTTAGCTTGTTGAGAAGCATCCCACCAATCGCTGACGATTTTTTTGCTAAGTGGTTGAGAATTTTGACGTACCAATTCAGCTTCAACCTTTTGCAAAACTTCATCTAACCAAGCATCTCTTGTTGGTCGGCGTAATGTTTGCTCTGGGCTAAATGCCTTATCTAGATAAGCTTGATATTGGTCTACTTCATCCACAATTACTAAGTCACTACGCCTCCAGACCAACTCAGTATAAAGTAAGCTTTCTTGATTTATCTGCTGTGGCAACCTACTATAAATTAGACTTCCCGGTGTAGCAATCCAGATGGAACCTTTTACTAAATCTCGTTCCTTTTGATGGTAAGAGCATACGCTGTAAGCAGGACAAGCCATTTTCACTTTTCGTGACTCTGACTGTTTATCATCTGCCTCATTATTTTCTAGGTCTGTTGATTCTGATTTTTTAATAAGTTGTAGAGAGAGACAAGGTTGTTTGCCTATTTCAAACGGTTTTGACATTTCAGGGTTAACCAGACCGCTCAACAAGCAATTATTACTTATCCATTTAAAGCCGGGATGTGCTTGATTGAATGGTTCTTCAGGATGGTTATTATAAACAGCTTGATGTAATCGATTAATATGACTCTTTCTGTTTGAATTTCCTAAAATGGGGGCAACATCGGTTACTCCTACATCAGCAAAAGTCTTAGCCAATTCAAAAATTTGAAGGATATCTCCTACGATTAACGTGATGTGTAATCTTTTTCTTGCTGCCCAAACTGCCAGGACTTTCATTAAGTTGGATTTGCCTGATGATACCATCCCTACTAGATGCATCATCTTGTTGATGGTTAGAGCTTCAACTTGGACTAAACAATCATTATCATTAAAAACCTGTAATTTGACATTCTTTATCCATGTTTTCCAGTGGGATTTTAGCCCCCGCTTACTACATTGTCTATCCATCCATGCTGCGGTATCTTCTAGCTCTATCCAAGTTATACAAAGTGGCTCTCGTAGGGATTTACCACTTAAATTGTGTCCGTTTGGCGGAGACTTTACAAGAGCAGAAGGGATTGTAATTGTTTCTATGATTCCATTTACTTCACACTTATATGTCTGGTCAGCTTCTGCCCATTTTATTTCGCGTCTTTTATATAATGGGATAGGATTTTTTAATGTTTTGGCATATACGTCAAATCTAAAATTGGCAATTGTTATATTGCTATTGATTTTAAACTCTTTTAAAGATTCAGATACTTCATAGCCCCGCTGGTCTGTGGCCAAATTACGATAATTATTCAGTGCTTCTGACCATACATAAGGTCTTCTATACTCTGTTAATAGATAACGCCCAGAGGCATACATTTTATGTTGCAACTGACTCCAGCTTTTGGATTCTGGAATAGAGAAAGGATAACCAGTCAGCAATACCCATAGACTACTTGCGGGAGCATTAGGAACTAAAGAACTTAATAAGTACAGTCCTAACTCTACATCACATAAATTCTCGTCTAATCCTTCTTTGATTAGTCGAGTCCGCCATTCTTTTGTATTTCTCATAATTGACAAATTTTTAATTTTTTCTCAACTGCTTTTATAAAAGTCCCTTCAAACATTGCCTGAGACTTTTTTAATTTAACTGGACAGTGATTTATAAACTCTTGAATATACTCGTCTCCATACTCTCTAATTTCATCAGCAAATACAAAAAATGCTTCGTGGTATGGCTGATGGGGAAGTCTAGGAATAGGCTCGTTAACCTTCTTAGCTAAGTTATATGCAGATTCCCAAAACTTTACGTCAACTGCCCAGACTGTTTTATCAGGAAAGACAATATGCAGGTCGTATTTATCAAAATCTGGATAGAGAGTTACTTCTAATCCTAACTCCCTCATACGTTTTTCTATTCTTAGTTCTGCATACCCTGGTCGATGAATAAAATATCGCAGCCCTTTTTTCAGCCATAAAACTTGGTCATCTTTATCACATTCAAAAGGAACTGGAGCTTTTTTTTGTTTAGCACAGTGTTTGTTTTCACACTTTAATTGATTGTCCACAGTCCGATGCATTAACCCGCTACAGTGACCACAGCAATAAAACTTCCCCTGTTTTTTGTAAGAAGCTGGAGCTTCTTCATAACTATCTTCTAAGACCTTTTGTAATGGCTTGAGTTGCAGAACTGCTTTTACATCTCGCTCTCCTTTTGTGATCACAGGGTTGCTAACAAGTAAACGGCGAAACTCTATATATAAGTTTGGGTCTTGTGCAGATTTTCTAAAAACTTCTTCCATCACCTCTTTTTGAATTCGCTCGGCTTCGTTAATATATGACCCATCTAACTCAATACAAAAACCACTAGGCTTTTGGTCTTCAACAAATTGAACATCTTTCCACTCTTCTGGACAGTTAATTTCAATAGTCCAATCTCTAATAGGATGTTCCGCCCAGTTACTGAGGAAATCTGGAACCCCTTGAGGTTGGGTTTTACTTTGCATTACACAATTAGCTTGTAATTTTTCTACTCCCAGTTGCAAAACTGCTGGGTAAGGGAAAAGTTTTAGCTTTTGCATTTGTTGTGCATACTGAACTATTCCCTTAGCTATCTGACGCAGGGTTGGTTCATCTGTTGTCTTGACATTTTTTGAGCTTGCCTTTGGCTTTGTATCAGGTTTATCGCCTGGCACGTAGGAGTTAATGTCAAATCTTCTCTGCCCAGATGGGGTTCGGATTGCCTTAATTTTGCCCGCAGCTTCCCATCGTCTCAAGGAGTCTACGCTTACTCCCAGTCGTCGTGCTGCCTCTTTTGGGCTGACATACTCTGAAATTGGTTTTTCCTCAATTCTTGTTTTTCACTATAGCATTATTTAGCTTTACCTATGCAAGCCTATGCAAGCAAATATGATAATATCCAGAAGTGGGGTTGGATAACTTATATATAAAGGCTTCTGGTTCTTCAAAAAAACCTTGATGCACTCCTTATCCTTCTGAAGCGCGCTGCGTAAGTCCTATCTCTTAAATATTCGCGATCGCACCCTCAGCTTGCCGCATTGAATACAGTCTGTTATCTTTGACTGGTACAAATTTACTAAATAATCTATATGCCCCAAAATCGCCGTACTAGCGCAGAAATGGCTTCTTTAGCTTCTGTTATCCTTAACGATCCACGTTCTAGTGCTACATCAAAGCAGCTTGCTGCATCTGTTTTGTCTCAGGCAGCACCTTCAGACCCTAGAGGTTATGGTCAACGCAGAACTAGCGCAGAAATGGCAAGTCTTGCTAGTAAGGTTCTTGCCAGTCACTTCTCTACTGACATTGACAAAGAGTTGGCAGGTTCTGTCCTCTCTCAAAGGGCATATTAATTCAATTCCGCCTTCACTTGCGATCGCTCCATAGCGATTTAAAGGCTACTTGGATGCTCAAGCCAGGAAGTAATCTGATTTCAGACAAAAAGTAGCCTTTTGTCCGTTTGTAAGAAAACTGAATATTCAGAAAAATTACTTTATCTTATTGACAAAATATTCTATATCTTCCAAAGCTTTTTCATAGTTTCCACTGGGAAGATTTACTTCTGTTCCATCTGGCATTTTATATTTAGACTGGTTTGGAAGACTAAACATAGGTATTCCAAGAGATGATGACACTTTACCTGAAGTATGAAAGTCTTTTATGTTTGAAACATAAAAATTTTCCCATTCAGTCATAGAGGTGGGTTCTTTTTGACAAGGTGCAAATAATTTTGGAAATTTTCTAAATTGATCGTAACAAAATTCAATTAACTCTGTCCTAATAGAATCAAATGCTGTTGCCACTCCATCTTTAATTGTATAGTTATTAAAAACAAACTCGTAAATTTTTGGCAACTCTAGGTTAAAGCTATCTATTTGCTTATTAAAAGTAATTATATCATCAGCATACTGCTTTAAAGCAGCAGATTGATATTGTCCATAGAGTAGCATAAAAAGACTTTTTATTCCTTCAAGTGAGCTAAAATCTGCCATCATGGGAATGACAATCTTATCTGAGGAAACTAAAGCCATCTGTGTATATATAGAAAAGCTAGGATTACAATCAATAAAAACAACTATATTATTGTATTTCTCACTATTAAATTCATATTCACATAACCTTCTTATTGCTGTCATATATTCTGACCATGCTCTTATATTTGCGGGATTAATTACAGCATAGTTTAAAGCCAATGAAAGTGATTCTAAAAATGAATCTCCAGCTATTAGATATAGATTAGATGATATTTTTTTATTAAAAGGATGAACACCAACTTGATATGAAGTATTAAGTCTTCGGAAATTTGAATTTCCCTTGAGAAGCCAATCCATAAACCCAACTATATTTTTTCTAGTTGATGATGATTGCAACCTTTGATTTATTTGATATCCGACTCTCCCTCCTCCTAACAAAAATTGAGAGATATTAGCTTGAGGACACATATCAATAACTAACACTTGGGTATTTGGATTATTTTTGGCATAAAGCGTTGCAGCGTTAAAACAAAGTGTTGTTTTACCTACACCGCCTTTATTGTTGTAAAAGGCATAAATATCAATGGTCATAATCTATTAACTCAGTAAAAATTAAGTTAATATTATTACAATATTTTTATTATGACCACATATATTCATCCACGATATTTCTGTAACTGTAGAAGGTAATATAATATACAGCAAAAAAACCAAACCACTAACTTAAATCACCGCTAGTTCTAAACTTTTTATACAACTTCCATAATTGTAGGCAAAATGTATGATTCAACAGGATAGTTAGTGATGAACAGCTCCTTGCCTTTGTCTGCCTTCTGCTGTTTGTAGTTGTTCATCCCGTATTGCAACTCCCATTCATAAATGTAGGCAAAGGCAAAGTTACGCCGCACTTGTTCACAATTATCGTAAGTGATCAACCATTTATGTGAACATTCCGCCATCAGCTTGGCAAAGCGAGAATGGTCAAAACAGGTATGCAGATCACCTTTCTTACCATAAAGCTTAGATTGAGTCTTGCTGAGATAAGGTGGATCTAGAAAGATAAATACATCATCCCCTGGTTCAGTAAGTAGGGTGCTGTAATCTAAGTTAGTCACACGGGTATTAATAAAACAACCATCCAAGGCTGCTAACCGCTCAATCGAAGAGTCTGTAAACCGACTTTTGAAAGAAGCACTACTATAACCGCCACTCTCAATCGTTCCCGAAAAGGTAATCCGGTTAAGAACAAAGAACCGCACAGCCCGCTCAAGTGGACTCATGGTACTTGTATCTGCGGCGGCGAGAGATTTAAACAAGGCACGTCCATCTGTTGTCTGTTTTTTTACTTTCCAGACAGACTCAACTAACTCTGGTAGATTAGTTTTGACCATGAGCCAGAAGTAATACAGTTCTGGGTTGAGATCATTAACCCAGCAAGGCATATAGTGATACTTCTGTGAAACATGAAAAAATACAGAACCTCCGCCAACAAAAGGTTCGCGGAACTCCTTAAATTTAGGAGGTAGGTAGTGAGCAATTTGAGGAATTGCCTTTTGTTTACCACCGGGATAACGTAATGGACTTTTAAGCATAAGGAATTATCGTAGCAGTCAGCGGATTTTTTAGTGCTTTAGTATCAAATTTCAAACTAGGAGAGTTTTTTATTTGGCTGGATGCGGTATGTAAGCGCATAGAAATTTCCCATCCATTATCAAAAATCAAATTTACATACTGTCTGTTAACCGTTGCTATCACATTAGTAGGCATTTGGATTTGTGCAAACTGCTGAATAGTCAGGGTTTTGGCGTGGGTATCAACAATAATTTTGTAGTAATTCACATCACCAACAAGGTACTGAAATAACTTAGTGGCACAAATGGAAGCATGGCTATTGATAAATTGACTCACCAAATTACAGACAGGAGTATATAAATACTGTTCAATCAAAGCAGGAGGTAATTCTGCAAAAAGCTTTGCCTGCCCGATATATTGCATGAACTCTTGTGTAGTTGCTCGGTATTGTTGTCTAAACTGCTGCATCTGTGGGTCATTTTTAGCGTAACCGCAGTGAACTGGAGTTGTGCCAGGGCGTTGGTGTCTGAGTGCGGTATGGTTATGTTTGAGTGATAAGTTTACTGTCCATGCTTTTGAAGTGAGGCGAATGTCAGTCACATCATTCTTATTCTGATCCGGTAGTCGATCTATCGTGATTGATGGTTGCTGTGACAACTGAAACTGAGGATTGAGCCACTTTTGCAGCAGTGCATCAGCCGCACTTGTCAGTTCATTTAAGAGTAATGAATTTAAGTCTGTTAACTTGCTGGCATCTCTAAGTTGAGCATTGTTAGCTCTAACTGTTAGGTTTACTCCTGGATGCGTTCTAATTATTACTTCTGTTATTAGGTACTCTAATACACGACCATGCAGGTTTGAACGGGGTGTCATATTTGTGGAATATTATGTTTTTCCACAGAGTAACCGATGACCAGCCACAGCAGTCTGCCCCCCCAGACACTCCGCTTACCACCCGTTCTCCCCCACTTTCTTTAGGCGATTTACATTAATCTTCAAAATTGATTGGCTTACCGTTGAAGTGCTGGTAAATGCGCTCAGGATGAAACCAGTTTGGTAGCGTCCGTTCCTCGTCTTCTAAATTATTGCCGTTCTCATCTACAAGCCCATAACGGACAACTACCCTAGATAGTGGTGTTTCACCATTAGCCGAGAATTTCTCTAATAGAATTGTGCCTGATTTACGTGCTGCTGCTGTTCCATCTGGGAATGATTCATTAGTGGCATTGTGAGTAATTCCCAGTAAATATTCCTTAGCTTTGCGGGTGTCGGTGAGGGACATTTTGAAGAACTGAATAGCCGTGTCACCGCACAATGACTTTAAGTTGGTAAATTCATCCACAATCACCTGCTGCTTTTTAGTCGGTTTTTCTTTAATTCGTTGCAGCCACCTATCACAGCAATCTTCAAATGCTTGGCTTATTTCATCTTCTGATTCGGCTTTACTGGTAGCATCGAGAAGTTTCCACACATCGGCGTTGTCACCAGTGGCGTGACGGTCGATTAATTGATGAATTGGAGCATCAAGGCAGTATTTTCTGATTAATGCGATCGCTGTGGCTGTATAAGTCTTACCTGACCCTTGATTACCAATCAGCCACAATGGTTTGAGTGAATTGATGATTTTCCACAGATAACCATCTTCATGATTTTTCAGGGCATCTATGAGGGCATCTTTTAGCTGTTCACTGGGGGATTGGGTACAGGAAGAGTGGTCATCCTGGGGAGAGCTAGACAACTTACTGAGCTTTTTATTAGTTTCGGCAACGTGTAACTTATTATCTGCAATAACCTTGTCCATCTCTGACAACTGCAATTCATGGTTTTTCACGGCTACTTCACCCTGTAATTGACCGTTGATGTGGTCTAATTGCATCTCACCTGGAGACTTCATAGCCTCAATTGTTTCTGAAGTCTGACGGGCGATCGCTTGCTTGGTGATCTCACTTTGTTGAGCTTTAGAGAATGCTGTTAAGTCCAGATGGGATGAAGTGATTATGTCATTCTCCAGTGCTTTTACTTTGAGCAGGGCGAACTGGCTATGAATCGCTTTCTCTTGTTTATCGGTAAGTGATTTACTGGTAGCATAAGCAACGAGTAGGGCAATACTCCCACCAATCCCAAATAGGTAAGCTGTACTATCTTCTGGTGGCAAAACTCTCAGCACTCGAATATTAATATCAAATAGTTGATTACGGCGTTCATTATCAATAATGTTCGCAATTCCCCGCCGGACACTTGACCCTCTGCAATCACTGTTTACTCTACAGAATAAAACTTCGCTATGCTTAATGGAATCAGTAAATAATGGCACAGTTGCAGCTAGTCCACCAATTAATAATGCACCTACTAATAAAGTAGATGCCTTGCGCTCACGTCTAAGATTTTCGTTAAATTCTTCTATCTCTTGCATTGTGCTTTTACCCAAAGTAATAGATAAATGCCAGCAATTAAGTACAGCCAATATCCTTGGAGGAATAATCTGGTTTTTGTTATCAAACTGTCAACTGTGGCAAGGGTATTAGAGGTGATTAGCCAGTTCAGTAGTGTATCAATGTTGAAAACAAAGTCTATAAATCCAGTGGCTAAATAGTTGAGCGTGACAATCGTAGCTAAGGAACTGATTAAAATTCCCCAAATACTATTTATCCTGTACATTTGAACTACCCAGAGATTTAAAATAAATAACTACTGCCATAAACAACAAGGCAATTATTAGAGATACGCTCATACTTGGTAGTTGGAAACTTAAACCATCACTTGCTCTAATTTCTTTGTAAGTTTCAGCAATGGCATCATGGGTAAGTATTACTTCTTTAGTAATTCTGCTAGTCCCACTAAATGACACTGCACCACCAATCAACAGTTTGGCAATTCCTATTAATGGCTTATCGCCAAAGCGTATTCGCCAGTTTTCACTAGATGCTTCAAAGTTGAAACCATCTCCTATATGAATTAGTCCAGGTATTAAGGCTATGCAAGCACTGAATACCTGAATAATCACCAGTGTTACTCTCAGTTCAAACAGCAACCATGACAAGCTACATGACCCTATCTGACAAGCTAGAAAGAGTATACCGCTATCAATTCTTTTTCTCGCTGTGATATCTTCATACAATCGATTTTCGATGTGTTGTAAGTACCTCAAAGTATCTTCATTGGGGGAAGATTCTTGATTGTCTAGCAGTTCTTCTAGCTGGTCATCAGGGTACATAGGTGAAATTTGGGGAATGGAGAATGTAGATTGCAGATTGGAGATTGGGATTAAAAGCATTCAATCTACAATCTTCTTTCTGCAATCTGCACTCTTAGTCAATCGACAATCTGCAATCTGCAATCTGCAATCTGCAATCGTTTCTGGGGGAATTTTTTTATTTTTTAGAAGCCTAAAGCTGTACGCAATTGCAGTATTTTGGCTTTCAATCCTGATGTCTGGTAGTTTTTCTCAGGGATGAGGTCATAACGAGCGCGTTCTCCTTTATTCAATCCCTCGTTTAATTCCCTCATTTCGTGAGCTTCATCTGCTGCTATTTGCTTAATTTCTGGTCTATGGGATTGTTCAAGTAATGAGGTTTGTTGGTCTATACCTGCTAGATGAGCATCAAGATAGCCTTTGATTTGGGTGTAGTTCATCTGGTATTGATGACGCTGGTTTTCACCCGTTTTAGATGCGACAAATTCAGCCGCTAGTTCACTTCGTTGGTGTCCATATTTGGAGTTGGCTAAAGTGGCTTGCATGACAGATTTATCAATGGCGATCGCCGACTTGCCAGCTTGAACTAAAAT
Source organism: Nostoc sp. TCL26-01 (assembly GCF_013393945.1). Classification (NCBI taxonomy): domain Bacteria; kingdom Bacillati; phylum Cyanobacteriota; class Cyanophyceae; order Nostocales; family Nostocaceae; genus Nostoc; species Nostoc sp. TCL26-01. The sequence continues at coordinate 25,655 of NZ_CP040301.1, read as the reverse complement.
ATCCGCAGTGGCTTTGTTGTATGCTTCTGAGCCGTTAATAATCTCGATATAGGCTTGTGCAAGTCTGGGAGCTAATTCGGTGCTTAGTCTACCAAGTCTTGCTAGTTCTCCAATTTTTTGGGCAGATGTTACATCTCCCGCCAAAGCTTTGTCAAAGTCTGCTAAATCAACACTGAATTTTGTTTTGAGTACAGAACCAATTCGCCGAGCTTTTGGTGCAACGTGGTTTTTTAATGTCGCTTTGGTGGTATTGGTTGAGTCAGTTAGTTTTTTAGTCATGATTTTTGGTTGTTAGTTATGGATATGTGCTTAACTGGTGAATCCTTCTAGTGCAAAAATGTTCAGAGGTTCACCATGTAAATTCAACAATTCTGACCGCAATTCGATTAATGCTTGCTGTGCATCCCCCAAAGTTACATCTGGTTGATAATTTAAGGTTTTGAACTGGGGATGATTCCTGATTTCTTGAATTGTTTCAAGAGACTGATTGACTAATTCTTGTATTGTTCTTGTAGCCATGCTTGTGCCTCGATTTTGAAATTATTTAAGCTGCCATAGTTTCTGATAATTCCTCGCTCTATTTCGTCATTGGATAAAGTTTCGATATCATCAAGACACTGGATATCTTCAAAATGCCCTATGCACTCTATGAGCCATTCCCTAGCTGCTTTTAAGGTTTGTTCATCCATGCGGGAATCTCTAAATAAATATTAGGGTCGTGAAATTCTCGATACTCTAGCTGTTGGACTCGATGCCTGTTTAGTCGGTAATTATCAAAGGCTACAAGAGCCAGTAATAAGGATGAAATCAACAAAATGGTGTAGCCTAATTTCTGAGGATTAAAGGCAATTATCAAGCGTCTATCAGCCTGTTTTACTAGGTGGGAGTGCAAAGGCTTTGAGTGCTGTTGTGACTTGGCTTTTAAACTTATGTGAGCCTCTTTTGATGTCGTTGTTTATCTCCCGTAGTCCATCATTCAATAGTTGGGAGTTTTCATTATCCAATCGCGTTACAGTCTCCCTAACACCTTGTACCATGTTGGTTATCTTTTGCTTTGTAGCCTGCGCTTTATGTTGTACAAATGCTGTAATTGCTGACTCTATTTCTGCTATCTCATAATCAGAATTAACACTGGCATAATCAAAGTTTTCAGCAATCGCTGTGACTTCCTCTATTGATAAAGTAATCCCCATATCATTTGCAGTGCTGGCGACTAATTCTGATTTCTCTTGTAGTGCAATGGCTGTTTCCTCTAGTTCCTCATTTCCCTTTGTATGAAATTGGGTTAATGTTTCCCGTTGTATCTGTGCAGGTGCGTCAAGGTTTCCATTTTCATCGCTTACGCACATAGATGTTTCTGATTCCTCAGTGTTAGTGTCATATTCTGTAGTTTGTAACTGATTGACATCATTTACATTGCTATCTACTGTTGCTAATTCTTCACCAGTGGGTACTGTTTCTGGTTCTTCTGATTGGGGGATTAATGCGATTACCTCTGGTTCTTCCTCAGTGGTAGCAGTGGTGTCTATTTCCAGTTCTTCACTAATAACACTTAACTTAGTGGCGTTATTAGTGAAGTGTTCAACAATAGCTGATATCTCCTCATCTGTTGGCTTATTTGTGTCTTTAACCAATTCTTTGTAAATTGGTCTAATTTCACCCAATGAAACTTTTACCCCTTGTCTAGATAGTCTTGATTGAATGCGTTTAGCAATTGTAGTAATCATGTGTTTTTTCCCAAATTAGCTAACTTTAGCGAGTGAGTTGTTTTGTGTTTTTGACTTGTAAATTAGTGCAAGCGCACAAATGGGAATGAGAACTGTTTTGTTATAAAAAGCTTTACTTTTAAAACCGCCACAGCTTTTAAACCATCTGGATATCGTTGATTGATTTGGATGAATGTTTAGCTGCTCCAGAAGTTTTATAAACTGTGATCCAGTTATGCCTTCACCAATACTTGGTTCTAACTGCTTGGTAATTTGACGCTTTACTTTGTGGTATTGGCTAAAGTACCTGGGTGATGTTTTTTTCAGTGCAATAAACAGTTCAAATCCTGATTTATTTAGTGGTAATTCACAGGTTATCATTGCCTGTTTTACTCTCCACCAGTGAACATCATTGACCCTTTCACCCTTCAATGTTTCGTAAATTATTCGTGGTTCTTCCATAGAGCATTCAATGCAATATGCGTAAGTTGTAATTTGCATAAATGCAGTGGATGTAATACACATCCTGCGTATTTGAATTACGCATCTCGCGTATTTGAATTACACATTCTGCATTTGGGGAGTGCAATTAAATGCAGGGTAAGCAAATATGCGGTATCTGTATTGCAACTTTAAAGGTGTTTACGACTTCCATTGCTTGCTGTTAGGTTGTTGTGGTTATGCGGACGAATTGCATAACTCTCTGCTGGCACACTGCTATCGGCTTGAAAAATTAGCTTTTCTACTGCTGCGGATAATGCTTGGGTTGGCACGTCTTGAGGCAGTCCAAACATTTTGCACAATTCTTCCACTGCTAAGTAGGAAATGGTGATGCGCCGAGAGTCATATTTCATGGGTTTACACTTTTACACAAATTTCAGTTAATAGCTTTTATCGGACGGCATTGATGAATTAGGGACGATTTCAAACTGTGAAACGATGGTTTCGTGGTGGCGAATGTTGCGGTTGCGGACTACTGAGTATGCTGCTGGCATCATGATGGAAAAATCACCATAAACTGCCTTGCCATAACCAGCACCGGGGTCTTTACCTGCAATCAGGGCATCTAGCCCAGAATTGGCAAGCAAGTTGGCTTGAACGAGCCAATTTTTGGGTGTATGTGGTTGTCATGGTTCTGATGGTTAGTAAAAGTCTTAATTTCTCTGGCTTTGGAGAATTTAAAGGCTAAATCGCCTTAAATCCACACATCCAGTTGGTGGCAAGCCATAGCATCACTTTCTGGCTTCTATTGCCTTTGTTGGGTGACTGTTTTTGGCTGTTAGCAATATTATAGCTCGAATACTCTAATACTCTAATACTCGAAAATGATATTTACTTATCCTTTGGCGATAATTGAAAAAATTAATTAATGAGTATTTGAGCTATGGAGGACAAGAAAAAACCAGGAAGACCATCAACCAATAAAGATGACTCTATTTTTGTCCGTGCAAGAGTGCCACGAGAAATTCACAAAGCCTTTAAGCTTGCTTGTACGGAGGATGATTTAGTTATGGAAGATGTAATCAAGGATTTGATTAAAGAATGGCTTACAAAAAGAGGCAAGAAAAATTCCGCTTAGATTTTCGAGTTTTAGAGCTATATAATAAATGAGAATCCTGTTATTTCTCCCATTTTTGGGGGTGAGGAGCAGTGACATGAATCAAGACAACATATAGAACCTCAATTTCTTGAAAAACTATCAACTTTTATTAAGTAATTTCAAGTAAAAAATCAGGTCTTGTTAGATATAAGACTGACAGAAGTTCTGTAAGATCAAGCAATAATGTAAATGAAGCTTGTAATGGAGGTAAATATACAACAGCACTAAAAATTAAAAAGACAAAGTGCTACTACTAGTAAACACTTTGCCGGATAGTGAAAATTAAAGATTTCAATATCTGAGAGCGGGGTTTATCTCTCAAAGACCAAATAAGTGGCCGAGTTGCAAGCTTAAACCACTGATTGGCAACAGAGATTGTTCCGCGCTGCTTTCTCATATTATATGAGTTGCTGTGGCAATTTATAAAGTTCTGCTGGAAAATTTTCAGAAGAAAAGTCATTAAATTGTTATTTCACTGGCCAAACAACGGCAAACGCAAGTACAACAGCAAAAATCGTAGATATTACAGATTAGCAGCGCGATAACCCCCTCCAATACGAAAAAACAAGTATTCAGGGGAAAAATCTGTGATTATCAACAACAATGCGCTTCAACCAATTGAACTTAAAGGTCAGTATGAGATAGCATCTCACCCAACTAAAGACAAGCCAGTAGAAGTTACCAAAACTAACCCATGCCCTCACTGCGGAAAAACAGACTGGTGCTACTCCATCGGTGAACTAACAGTCTGCAACCGAGATGCTGAACCCGCTACCGGCTGGGAAAGAACAACTAAAACCGACCGCAACGGCAAACCATACTACGCACCAGCCACAGCCAAAAAATCACCACGTCCTCAAGGTAGGGAAGAGTACATTTACACCGACACAGCCGGTAATCCCTTAATCAAAGTAGTCGTCATTCGGCCTGGGAAGGTCAAAGATAAGGATGTCTTTCAGGAATATTGGAACGGAACACGTTGGGTCAAAGCTAAGGATTTTCCCGCCGAATTAAAACGCTCCCACCAACAACAAATCACCATCTATCGATACGCCGAAGTAAAGACAGAGATCGCCTCTGGTAAACCGATATTTGTAGTTGAGGGTGAACGCCTAGCAGATAGCCTCTGGACAAAAGGCATAGCAGCCACCACCAACATCGGCGGTGCTGGCAAGTATCGCTCCTACGGCAACTACCAAAGTGCTTTAGAAGGTGCTAACCTAGTTCTCTGTCCCGACCGTGATGAACCAGGGCTAAAGCACATGGAAGATATTAACAAAGACTTCCCAGATGCCAAGTGGTTGTATGCCCCACCCAGTGATTTTTACTGGACACACCTACCCAAACATGGGGGATTAGATATTCAAGATTGGATTGACTCAGGAGCGACAACCGAAGACATCCTACAAGCCATCGAGGATAGACGGGTCGTTGTTAATGCCCTCAACGAAACTCTGGAATTAGAAGCCGAGCGGGATAGACCAGCCCAAAGTAAGTACAAGCAAAAATTGAATGCCATTCGTGCTGTGTGGGGAGATCGCCTGCGCTGGAATACCCTCAAAAAACAAGTAGAACTCGACGGTAAACGATTACCACTTGACCGCATTGATTTACAAGTGGCAATTGATATTGACATTGACATCAGTAAAGAACAAGCCAAAGGCATTGTTTTACAACTGGCTCAAGCCCACTCTTACAACCCAGTAGTGGAGTATTTAGATTCAGTAGTCCAGCTTTACCCTAACGTAGATGTGAGTTTCTTGGATAAGTTAGCCGAACGTTACTTCGGCACTAACGACCCCCTACACGCCGCCCTGATGAAACGGACTTTAATCGCCGCCGTCGCCAGGGCATTCGAGCCAGGATGTAAACACGATGAAATTACCATCCTCCAAGGTAAACAGAAATCCCTCAAATCCACATTCTGGGAAGTTTTAGCCGGGGAGGACTTTTTCACAGATGACCTCAACGGCACAGAGAAAGACGAGATTTTAAAAATTAGCCAGTATTGGATTTTAGAATATGCCGAGTTTGAGAACTCCTACAAGAAAAAGGATGTCTCTCAACTTAAGGCATTTCTGTCCAGAAAGAAAGACTCCATGCGTCGCCCCTACGGTACTGATATTGAAGATTTCCCCCGTCCATCCATCCTGGTGGGAACTACCAACCTAGATGAATTTCTCTACGACCCCACTGGGGAACGTCGCTTTTGGGTGATTAAGGTTTTATTTAAGAAAATACCCATCGACCTGCTTAAAAAAGAACGGGATTTAATTTGGGCTGCTGCCGTTGCTGCCTACCGCAATGGTGAACAATGGCGACTGACCGACACAGAAGATGAATGGTTAGACGCAGCTAATAAACAATACCAAAGCACCGACACTTGGGAAGAGGCGGTAATGGCTTGGGCTGAATTACGCAAGGAAGTATCTGTGGGAGAAATCCTCAGCGATGTTCTCAAGATTGAATTAGCCAAGCAGAGTAAAGCCGAACAGAACCGTGTCGCTGCTATTTTACGTTCTCACGGTTGGACAAGAGGAGATCGCAAACGGGTAAAGGGTCGGTTAATTCGTCCCTGGCTTCGACCCCAACAAGAGGTGGAACAAGAGGTGGAACGGGGGGTGGAACAGGAGGTGGAACAGCAAGAACTCCTTGCTACACCTGACTTAGAGCCAGAGTGTTCCACCTGTGACACCAATTCCCCCCAAACTTTTTCAAATTTTGATAGCAGTAATGAAACTGCCCAAGAAACACTGCTAGAAGTAACACCCCAAGAAATAGAACCGCTAGAAAAAAATGAAAAAAGTTTAGAGGGACAGGGGGTGGAACAACTTGTAGAAGAGCCGCAAACCCAGTCACCACAAGCAATAGAAGAGTGTTCCACCTCCCGTTCCACCCCTTGTTCCACCTCCCTAACTGTAGGTGGAACTTCGGATGTGATTGCCAATGTGGAACTGATTAGGGAGTGTATTGCGGATCAGTCCTGGGACATGATTGAGGAACTATTAAAAGTGTGGACGGATGAATTTAAATCTAGTGTTTGGAATGTGTTGACCACTGAGGAACGCAAGGCGGTTAAGCAACTTAAACCCAAAGCCTGATTTCTATACTGAGTGTGATCAATTGTTGAGAGAGTGACGATGCTCTGCCCCATCCCCAAGCTCACGCCTCGCCATAGTTCGTGTTCATCACCTACGGAAAGATGACCCCTTTTGACAGTAAACGGGTAGCCACCGAGATACCCGCAAAATGGGACACGATGTAAAGTTTTGTAAAGCTAATGGTCAAAAACCTTGATTTACCGTTGTTTCAGCCTCAACCATTACTTAACTATTCAAATGAAGACATTCCCTAAAAGAGTCATTAATGGGCAAGTTTGAGGGACAGAATAGCGTGAAGAGTTGATTTTAGCGTTCAAAAACTTGAATGTCTCAATACCATTTTTGGGCAAGTTAGTAAATTACTAAAGCACGTTCTGCAACATTTGTTTACATCGTGTCCCATTTTGCGGGTATCTCGGCGGCCACCCTAAACAGTAAACAGTAAACAGTGATCTATTTATCCCTGGCGAAACACCACACCAAGTGGTGTCAGGCGTTGGTGCATTCTCCACACCAAACCCGATGCCTTGATAACTGATAACTGATAACTGATAACTGATAACTGATTTACCGCCAATCATCATCCTCAACTTCATCAACCACAGTAGAAACACCAGAATAACAAACACCAATATCAATAGTGAGACTCAAAGAATGGTCAAGAGAACCAAAAGCACCCTCACCATAAGTCTGTTTGAGGAGTGCCACCAATTCCTCAACATCAGAGAACTCTTGAAACTCACCCAAATCACCGTAAGCAGCCACCAGATAAAAAGCCCGGAGAGCCTTTAAAATCATCTGCTTGCGTTGAGTCGAATTAAAACTGAGCAGATAGCGGAGTAAAACACCATCAGGGCTATCAGCAGCAGGACGATAGCGAAAGAAAAAATCAACAGATTCTGGCTCACTCATAAAAGTACGGTTAGTCGATAGGATTGTAGCCTTTTAGAAGTTTTCATTCTCATCTATTCCTAATAAGGTTTTTGGGAAATGAGTAAAAATCGGTGAAAAACGGGCGGATGAAAAAAAGTGAGCAAAAATCGCTAAAATCATTAACTGGTATAGATTTGAGAGAAAAAAGCAACACAACGGGTTTTGAAAGAAAAACAGAGTTGAAACAGTCGTTGTCAAAAAAATAGTAAAATTGTGGCAATGACAGTCAAAACATTGAAATAAATTGGCAAACCATGTCAAAAACTAGGTAAATTTTTGACAAGCCAAAAAAGCCTTATTGAAGGCATTTCTCAAAAAAGCTCACCCATGTCAAAAAATACCATAATTATGACACTCATTGTCAAAATCATAGAAAAAATTGACATACAATGCCAAAAAAGTAGAATATTTTGGCAAGAGTTGAGTGAGAAATTTCGAGTAGGGTGTTGTGAGACAATCTACTACAAAAGGCTCAAACATCAAGTAACATAGACTAGTGTACCCACTACACCTTTTTGCCCTACGGGTGGCTTGCGCCATCTCTCCCTGCGGTCGAGACAAAAAGGCTCGTGGGGTCTGCGACGGCGAGAAGTTTTTCACAACAAAAAGGGATAGCATGGCTTACGCTATAGCCCGAATAAAAAAATTAAAGCGGTCAAGTTTGGGAGGAAGTGAAGCGCACACCGCCAGACAAAGAGAAACCCCCAACGCTGACCGAAGCAAACACAATATCAGGTTCATTGGGAATCAAAATTCCGATGAGACATTAGATAGTCTGGTAATCCAAAAGATTGGGGAACAGAAACGGAAGATTCGCCCTGATGCAGTGTATGCCGTAGAGATTTTGTTAACAGCCTCACCAGAATACTTTCGCCCCGACTGCCCAACAAATGCAGGGTATTACGAAGCTGACAAAGTACAAGCATGGCTAACTGCATCCAAACAATGGTTAGAGGAAAATTATAGCGATCGCATTGTCCGGGCAGAACTGCACTTAGATGAAGCCACACCCCACATTCATGCTTACTTTGTCCCCTTAGATGACAATGGACAACTCAGAGCCAAACACTTCTTTGACGGTCGGCAGAAAATGAGGCAGTTCCAAGATTCCTACTCTGCCGCTACAGAACATCTAGGGTTAGAGCGTGGGATTAAGGGGAGTAAAGCCCAACACCAAGACATCAAAGACTTTTACAGCATTGTCAACGCCGGCATAGAACCAAACAGCAAACTCACCCAGTCGCAAATGCAAGCCAAAGCTGCCGACCGAGATAGAGCGCAAACCAGGAAACAGGAACTAGAACGCACAGCCAAAGCCAATTCACAAGAGAATGAACGATTACAACAGCGAATTCAAGAATTAGAAGCCTCTAAAAATCAGTGGTTACAGCAGGCTAGTTTACTGCGAGAGTTGGCATTAGAAGATGTGGCATGGCAGTTAGGATTAGACCGTGACCACAGCCAACCGAATAGATGGAAGGGTCACGGTCACATCATTAATATAGATAAGTCAAAATTTTACGACTTTGCCCCTGGTCATCAAAAAGGTGGCGGCGGTGCAATTGACTTAGTAATGCACGTCAACAACTGCGATTTCAAAAAAGCGATCTCCTGGTTACATGACCGATTTGGAGAATCGGGGGTAATGAGGGCAGCCATAGCCAAAACTCAGAAAGAAGTAATTGAGATTGCCCAACAACAACCAAGACCCCAATTTACACCCCCAGCAGCAGATGATAATCAATGGCTCTCAGTACAGAACTACTTAACTAAAAAAAGAGGACTGCCAAACAATTTACTGTCAGCCTTGAAAGAATCAGAATTACTGTATGCCGACGAGCGAAAAAATGTTGTGTTTGGGATGCGTACTCTAACTGGGGAAGTCATGGGTGCATTTGTGCGCGGTACAGTGGGAGAAGATAACACCTTCATGGGTTACGCCAAAGGTACAAAACGGTCTGATTGTTGGTTTTATCTTCGGCTGGGTGTCCAAGCCAGCGATGAAAGCGATGAAATTCAGAGAGTGATTTTGTGTAAATCTCCCATTGATACCCTGTCAGTGGCAGCACTGGAGATGGAGATACACAATGGAGAACCAAGTGAGAGAACCATGTATTTGGCAGTGGATAGCCCCCAGTCCTTACCGTTAGAGTTTCTCAGAACAATCAAGCGAATTGGGGTGACTTTTGATAATGATGAGTTGGGGAATGAAGCGGCTCGTGCTGTCAAGGAGTTGCTGCCACAGGCGAAAATCGTTATGCCTGACCAAAGGGATTGGAATCAGCAGCTTTTGGCGCTCTTGGAACGGGAGCAAGTTGAAACTAGACAGCGTTCTAGAGGTTTAAGACGTTGAGGTAATGTAGCGCCCCGACGAACTCTTGAGCGCTTCGCTCGAATAAGCGGTGGCTCTTACGGGCATGGAGATATTCATGAATCCAACTAGATCCACTCCCCCGCAAGAGCCACTCCGCTTCGCCGCTTATTCGTCAAGAGTTCTTAAACTTCGGAAGTGTGGAAATATACTCAAAAACTTTCCGTCAAAGATGGCGTACTGTGCGAGAGTTTTTAGGGCAGTTTTTCAGTAAACCTCTCTGGGAGATATTGGTTTTGATTTGGGATAACTTTGATTTTTTCGGGAAGTATTGGGAGTTATTGGTAGATTTTTAGCTTAATGATAATAGGGTCAATAAAGGGCATTGAAGATTTAAAAGTTCGGGAAATATCAGGAAGCGTTGGGAGTTATTAAAAATTTTTATGAGAGATTCTGATAACTGTTGGGAATTATTGGGTCAGATTGGGACATCAATAAATTCTCACTGCCAAAACTGATAGTGAGAGCTAAAACCAGAGATGATTTATTTCTGAAACCCTTGAAAAAGCGTTAACGAGTTTCTGTTAGTATGATTTCTCAATAAACACATCTAAAATTGTTTAGGGAACTCTTCAAGATGTCTATTGATAAAAAGGAACTGGTACGGCGCGTATCTAAACGCTTAAGCAAAAGTAGTGGCACAGTTGAAGAAATTATTGATGCCACTATAGAAGAAATATATGAATCTCTAAAACAGGGGGACAGCGTTTCTCTACGAAACTTTGGTACTTTCTATGTCAGGACAGGAAGAGAGTGTTGGGTTTTTAAGTTCAATCCCTCACAACGGTTACGTCATGCTTTCGGTTGGTCATCAACTCATAAGTCAAACGTATGATTTAAAGTAGATATTCCTGCCATGCAGCTAAGAGAGTGGTCAACTTCAACCCTGATAAAATCAGGAGCGAGAATTTGAGTCTTTGATGAGCCAGGGGGCGAGGTATGCAAGTCAAAAGCGAAGTCACAATTAAATTTAGCGGTGAATTACCAACAGCCACACCAGCAGCGAATAAGAAAGTTGAAGTCTCGCTGACAGATCAGAACGGTGTAGTTTTCAGTGCTTTGATTAATGCAAAAAGCTGGCGTAAGGCTGAAAGTAATGCTTCGGAGTTTGGGGACTGGGCAGGAGCTATATCTGGCAAGCTTGGTCAACGAACAGAAAACGGTTTTGAAGTAGTTGACGCAGGAATCCAACTTTTTGAGAAGAAGCCCAAGGAGGCAAAAGCAGAGGTGGGCGCTGCTGTAGCTGAAGCTGGTGCAAGTTCATAGATGAGTGAAAAGCACAGAAAGAGCTTCTACGTCTGCAATGAGATATTGCAGAGGTAGAAGCTCTTTCAGTTGGCGATTCCACGAAATCCTAATTACGTTGAACACAGCCCCAGAACGCCCTATTTTCGTTTTCAGCCTCTATTTCTGAAATCGCAGCTATCTCGGCTCAACCTCTAAATAGGGTTGCAAACATAGCTTGCAAGGGTCATAAAACTATCTCATAATGGTAGTCCAACTCCAGCAAGGAGGCAGGTGGCATAAAGAGAAGGTGAAATTGAAAAATATAGCTGGAAATGATGTATCTATTTTTTTGTTCCAATTTGAATTACGCGGTTATGGCATTGACTTTGTTTTGAATGAGGCTATTGCCGCTGACATGTACCAAGATGTAGATGAGAAAATAAAACCGCTTGTCCACGCATGTTGCGAAACACTTTCACGGTACAAACACTTGAACATCAGCAACGTCATTATGGACGGCAATTTTCTGGTTACAGGAGAATTTGAGGTGATGCTGAGTAAGGGGTTAGGACGACACTTTATACATCAGGAAAAGGAGCGGTTATTTCAGGATGCCAAAAATATTGCCGATCTCTTAGCCGTGGTAATGAATAGAAGAACTCAAAAATAAGAGGGTAGTGATATGGAAGTAGGTATTGAGCCGAGATACGTGTAAAAACCTGCAAGATGGTCTGGAAACCGTTACTATATCTACATTTCAAAGATTTCTGGTGGAAGATTAATAGCAGCTTCCAATGGTTGGGGAATATTATGTAAATTCACCACATAATCACCGTATCTTTTGATACCAAGAAGGTAGGAAATAGCAAACACAGGCCCAGATTGACCTTGAGTATCTGCGTGCAAAGTATCCGGTTGAATATCTGAGAGATTTTTCAACAACCCATCCAAAATATAGACAGCCTCCCACACACCACAGGTGATAAAGTGGGTAAACAAAGCAATATATTTATCAGAGACATGGTGATAAGCAATACCACCATAACCACCGTAGCGGATGTGATACTCGCTGTGTAAATTATTCTCGTATATCTCAAACTTGCTTCCGTCAGCAGCAGCCTTCTTCCCTGTACCCCAACAAGACGGTAAACTAAAACGGTTGTACGTATTGATAATATCCCGAATTGCCGCTTCAATTTTGGCAGCACTAATATGGCGACGGTTTGTATAAGAAATCATGTGAGAAGTCACTGCACCTTGGGAATGACGAGCCATCTGATTTGGGCCAAGATTACAGCCATAGCTAAACGTAGTAAAAATATAACGTTCAGCAGGCTCAGATATTTTGGGTTCGCTTCCTGAAAACAGACCAAAATGCCTTGTCCAGTTCAACCAATGCTCAACATTACAAAGGATTTCTAAGATACTACGTTCCGGCATTAAAGCCCGAATTTTTGATTCTAATTCTTCCACTTCATGCGTTTGAGCTAGGGATGGAATTCTTTTAAGTACAGGTTCTCCATCTTTATTGATAGTGAATTGTTTATCAACCGCACAAATCTTATCTACAGCGTCAGCGACAATCGTTAATTTATCCTGTAGGTGTTTAACAAAATCATCCGGGTTAGCAGGAAATTCAAGTAAGCGACAGTATGACTCTATCAATGGTTCACATTCAGCATGACTCAATAATTGTTCGCGGAAATCGGCATAACTTTCTGAACCTACAACACAAGCATCTCCTGTTTTAAATTCAGTCGCCAGGTTTGAAAAGATGCAAATTTCTAACTGCTGACGAACCAAAACCTCAGTGTCATCAATTTCTTCTACAACTAGCGCACGCCAGTTACTACTAATAAAATCTAAATCAATCTCATTAGGTAAATACTTAGCACGTTTGTGTTCATGGTCTAACACGAACTTTAATGCTTTAATTACTGATTCATCAGCAGAAGTAGAGAGAATATCTAAAGAACGTACCAAACTAAAAAGTGCTTTCCGATTGGCAGAATAAAACCGCCACATCAACGGTAAATGGTTGTTGGTGTTATACGCCGCAATCTCATCCAACTTTTGCAGCAACAATTCTGTACCACCATGTTCATCCAAAATTGATTGCACCTGTTCTCCAAAAACAGCATTATCCTGAGTTTCTTTGGCTTTTGTCGATGCTTTTAATACTTGCCCCAAGGTAGCCAATAACTCTGATGTTTCAGTTAAATGTTTATCGCGTAATTCCTGCAATCGCTGTTTAGCATTATTTTGAATCTTGAGGATACGTTTAATGAACATATCGACAAGATAATCACGGGTTTTCACCTGTGCCTCGTACAATAGACATAACAGCAATGTCCGACGTTTGGGTAAATTGATATCTTGAAATTCTGAGATATCCAAAGCCCTAGCCTGGGACGCAAAATGTCTAACTTTAGTTCTGGCAATACTTTGCAGCAGTCGCTTGGCATCACCAAAGGTCATAAGAATATCAAACTTACTTTGTAGGAGTTTTATCCCACTAAGTTTGGCACTTTTCGGTGGCGATTTTAGTAAATTAAGAGTAGCATTTTCATCTACCTCATTATCTGTAACCACCAGTAATTGGTCTAAATAAATCTGCTCATTGATGGAAAGCCCCTCAGAACAAAGTGCAAACAAGCGATTATTGACCATTGAACGAATGTGGCGAATTAATCGGTCAAGGGTGCTAAATGCTGGTAACTCGTATCGTTCTTTAACTAATTCTTCAATGGCTACATTGATTAAATCAGCAGGATGGTCTTTTACCTCAGCAGCTTCTGCAACTAATGCGGCTATTAATCTTTGACCTGTTTTATCATACTGTTTGACTTTCAGGTAATCCCGAATCGCCTGAAGATAAGTGTAGCGTTGGCGTTCAGATGGGACTGCTTTTACCCAATCTTGTAACTTTAAACACGACCGTATATGACGGGTAACCGCAATCGGTACTAATTCGGGGTGGGGAAAATAACCAAGTCGTTGGAAGGATTTTAGCATGACCATAAAACTAAGAAATCCTTCGTGGCTCTTAGTTTTGGACTTTGCAAACTTGATTTCTGCGCTTTGTGGGGTATAAAGCTCTGCAAGCTCTTTCGGGCTGGGAAATTGTTTGAATTTAGGATATGCAGTCCGGTCAATTAAGGTCATTCAAGTGATATTTGCAACATACAAAATGCCCAAAATAACTAGATAACGGTTGATCCCTCACTGTTCAACCCCATAGTATTTTATATTCTTTGTGGTAAACAGCGATAATTGTCATCAAAATATGGTTGCTTACTATCTCGCTTGCTTTAATTTTTGAAGAGAATAGTTCCAGGAATATCAGTCTAATTTATCAACTTTAGTCAACAGATTGAAGGCAAGACGTGCAGCTTCTTCTGCTTTTTGTGATGTAACTTTTTGATAGCGTAAAGTTGTTTGGATACTTTCATGACCCATCAATGCACGCAGTTGTTCAATACTAATTATGCCTACGCGCTCTGTGGCAAATGTATGTCGTAAATCATGAATACGAACACCTTGAAGGAGTGAGTGTTTATTGGTAATTTCTCGCCAGTAATCATGCAGTGTTCGGTAGCTCATTCTACTGATTTTCATCGTCACTGGATGCTGTGCTGTAAATAAGGCGAGTGATTGTTTATGTCGGTCGTAATTTATATATTTATTTAGTGCTATCGCCGTAGCTTCGTTGTAGAAACACCACCTTTGTTTATTTCCTTTTCCCAATACTTGAAATTTCCAATTAAGGAGGTCTACCGATTCTAGATTTAGTGCCAAAAGCTCACCAATTCTACATCCTGTGTGATGTAATAAATGCACAATCGCGTTAAGGCGGGGGTCATCGGCTACAGCGTTATACAGTATTTCTAACTGTGATGGAGTTAAGAACCGTATAATTTCATCTGTGCGATGTTCACCTTTTTCTCGTGAAGGTGGACGCTGTTTGATTCCCCGAATGGGGTTGGATTTTATGTATCCTTGTTCTATGGCAAAGTTAAATAGGCTTTGTAGTATCGCTTGATGCTTGTTGTGAGTTGTATATTTTAAATGTGTCAGGGTATTTAAATACTCGACTAATGTTTGACGACTGATAATTTCAATTGGCCCAACTTCCATACTCTTGCAGTAACAATCCCAAGGTCAGAGAATATGTCTCCTTGGTACTGAATGCCAACCCAGGACGTTCTAAAAATTCAACTACGACAGTGGCTAATGTTACTGTCTGTTTCACTTCAATTTGTGTGATTCTCTCAAGGTTTTTTCTGACTCAATCATATATCTTTTAGGCATGAAGCAAGACATCCTCTTATGGATACTTTAAAACTGCCTCGACCCCAAGAATCCCTGGCTGACTATATCAAGCGCATTAGAACATCTGTTGGGATGACTCAGTTTGAGTTGGCTATTGCTGCGGGAATTCATTCTCGGTCTATTGGGAAGATTGAACGAGGATTAACCACCAGACTCAATCATAAAACGCTGCGTGGTCTTGCTGGTGGCTTAGGCATTCCCCAGGAATATCTGGAAGCTGTTGAAAGGGGTGAATCCGTTAAGCCTGTCAGTGCAGTTAAGTTTTGCCCGCATTGCTGGACTCCTGGGGCGAATCCCGATCCTCTCTGGAGTCAAGTTAGGGCTAAGTTTTGTTATCTGTGCGGTATGCAGTTGCAGACGAGTTGCGCTCACTGTGGTGAGTTAGTTGTGTCTTTGAAGTATAAATTTTGTCCGATGTGCGGCAAGTCTTATAAACAGAAGAGTCAAAATCGCTGAAACATAGACACAGCAACTGTTTCCAGACCATCTTGCCGAAAATTACACGTATCTCGGCTCAATACCAAGTAGTGGTAAAGAAAACGGTCGTATTTTTTAACTACTTTTTGCTTACTTGGGTGGCTGCCTGATAGCGGATAAGAGAGCATAACTCCTATCGGGTAAGGAATAAGGCATCAGGTTTTACGTTTTGAGCGAGTATAAATGATTGCCTATTCACACACAGATGGTTATTACATTTAATGTAAAATACAGTAACCACGTGATACGTTCTTCACCGTGACCGATTCCCTTTTTCCAGAACTGACCAACTATGATGCTTTTCTAAACATGCTTAAACAGCGTGTTCGCACGGCGCAAATACGGGCGGCACTCGCTGTTAACCAAGAATTGGTGGTGCTTTATTGGCAGATCGGCAGGGAGATTTTACAACGCCAGCAGGATGATGGGTGGGGAACGAAGGTAATTGAGCGTCTTGCCAAGGATTTAAAACAGGAGTTCCCAGACATAAAGGGTTTTTCCCGTACAAACCTGCTCTATATGCGGGCTTTCGCGTCAGCTTACCCGGATGAGTCATTTGTCCACCAGCTTGGTGGACAAATCCCCTGGCGGCATAACTGTGTCTTGCTGGATCGTGTAAAAGCGCCAGAGCAGAGGGTTTGGTACATCCAGCAAACCATCCAAAACGGCTGGAGCCGTGCCATCCTGGAAATGCAGATTGAGAGCCGTCTTTATGAACGCCAAGGCAGCGCAGTCACCAATTTTAGCCAGACCTTGCCTAAACCCCAATCCGATCTGGCACAGCAGCTGATCAAAGACCCGTATAATTTTGACTTCCTGACATTGGGCAAAGAGGCGCAGGAAAGGGATTTGGAGCGGGCGCTGGTAGAGCGCATTCGTGACTTTCTCCTGGAACTCGGAACAGGGTTCTCGTTTGTGGGAAGTCAGTATCCTCTTGAGGTCAGCGGACAGGAATACAGGCTTGATCTGCTGTTTTATCACCTCACGCTGCGCTGCTATGTCATTATTGACCTGAAAATGGTGGAATTTCAGCCAGAATTTTCGGGGAAAATGAACTTCTATGTATCAGCAGTGAACGCTATTCTGCGCCATCCTGATGATCAGCCTACCATCGGTATCATTCTTTGCAAGTCTAAAAACAAGACGGTTGCCGAACTCGCACTGCAAGGGATGACACAACCTATCGGCGTTTCCACACACCAGATAGGACAAGAGGTTCCAGAACAGCTTAAAGGCATTCTGCCTACGGTGGAACAATTGGAGATGGAACTGAATACGGTGGCAGCCGAACTTGAAGCACAGAAGGATAGCAGGCTGGATATGTAATGTTTCTATGATCAGGAATAGTGGTTAGCTTTTCTGAATTACGCCTGTAATAACAAATCAGTGGCAGACAAAGTAGTAACCCCTGATAAAGTTGCGAATTGTCCTCCAGAACCTAAACCTGCTGTTGTACCATTTGCATTGTAGAAGAGGTTGCTGTTGGCACTATTGAAGACGATTCGGGCGCTGCTACCCCCAGCGATGGTAGCTCCGTTGGTGGATGCGTTGATGGTGGCAAATTCGCTGGTGCTGAGGCTAGATCCGGCGGCACTAGTGAGGGCGGTGAAAGTAGTTTTATCCAAGATGATTTTGTCAGTACCGCTGAGGAAGTCGGTAATGGTGTCGATGCCGATTGTGCTGCTGTTGAAGGCGGCGTTAATGTCAAAGAGGAAGCGATCGCTGCCAGTTCCACCTGTGAGGGTGTCGTTGCCTGCACGACCGTTAAGTGTGTCGTTTGACTCATAACCGACAATCACGTCATTTCCAGAGGTTCCCGCTGCTTGCAGAACACGCAGATCGACCTCAGCCCCTGACCAAATTGTGCCATTGGCAAAGACAAAGCTTTCGATCCGATCAGGATTGAAACTGGTTGGTAGTGTGCCAGAGAATTGATCTTTGATTGTTAATTGATCTGTGGTGCCTGCAATTTTGATGACCAGATCCTTACCAAGACGAGACATCTGTAAATCAGTAGGTAAGGTTCCCGCTTTGAATGTTACTTGGTCAGCGGAGTTCGACCTGCTATCACCATCATCGTTTATGATATCTTGCCCGTATCCGCGACCAAAAACATATGTATCATTCCCAGCAAAACCTTGGAGTAGATCATTTCCTGTACGTGCATCAATTAAATCGGCACGGGGTGTACCGCTGATGGTGTCATTGCCCATACTGACCTGTCCTTCAATCGCAAGAACATCCACAGCAACAATATCCAAAACCGTTCCATTTGCGAACTGAAAGAATTCAACTGCGTTATAGCCGAAGCTAGAAAAATGATCTCGAATCGTTAGGCGATCGGTAGTAGCAGTAATAGTAAGGACAAGATCCTGTCCACTCTTGCGGAATACAACATCGGTAGGCTGAATATTTGTGCCAAACTGAACTTTATCGGGGTAATCTTCGTAAACAGTATCGATACTTTCTTCGATAATGTCCTGCCCTGAGCCTCGACCAAAGCGATAGGTATCACTGCCGCCAAGCCCCTTCATCACATCATTCCCAAAACCACCATCCAGGATGTCATCTGTCCAATAGCCTGTGATGGTATCATTACCAGCGGTTTGAGAAGCTTTGATAAGGGATTCCCGCACCTGTGCATCATTCCAGGAAACACCATCGGCAAAAGTAAACGTTTCAATGTCATTCCAGCCGGGGAACCAAGCGCCGTGGCTAAATTGTCCTTTAATCGTTACCCGATCTGTACTACCCTGAAAGGCAATGGTTAAGTCATTACCATTTCTAGATAGCAGTGCTTTGGTTGAAGTTAATCCTGCACCGAAAACAATTTTATCGTCGTCAGGATTTAAGACATAATCAACAGTTTCTTCGATGATATCTTGTCCGAAGCCAACGGCAAATTGATAAGTATCGCTGCCATCACCACCTTGCAAAATGTCGTTGCCTGCCCCACCATCGATTTGGTCAGCACCACTGGTGCCAGTGATGGTATCATTACCGGAGGTTGTCTGCGATTGGACTGCTTTTACTGTGATTTCTGCCTTGTTAAGCTTTACTCCATCGACAAAGGTAATTGTTTCAATGGCGTTATAGCCAGTCGAATTGAAATGTCCTTTTACAGTTAGCGAATCACTGGAACCTAATATAGAGATTCTTAAATCATTGCCAACTTTCAGAAGTTTAACGTCTGTATTGGCAATGCTTGAGAGAAAAGTGATTGTATCGGGGTAATCTTCGTAAACGGTATCGATACTTTCTTCAATAATATCTTGCCCTGAGCCTCGACCAAAACGATAGGTATCACCGCCGCCAAGCCCCCTCATTACATCATTCCCAAGACCACCATCTAGGGTGTCGTCTGTCCAGTAGCCGATGATGGTATCATTAAAAGTGGTTTGAGAAGCTTTGATGAGGGATTCTCGCACAGTTGCATCAGTCCAAGAAACACCATCGGCAAAAGTAAACGTTTCAATGTCATTCCAGCCGGGGAACCAAGCGCCGTGGCTAAATTGTCCTTTAATCGTTACCCGATCTGTACTACCCTGAAAAGCAATGGTTAAGTCATTACCATTTCTAGATAGCAGTGCTTTGGTTGAAGTTAATCCTGCACCGAAAACAATTTTATCGTCGTCAGGATTTAAGACATAATCAACAGTTTCTTCGATGATATCTTGTCCGAAGCCAACGGCAAATTGATAAGTATCGCTGCCATCACCACCCCGCAGAATGTCGTTACCTGCTCCACCATCAAGTGTGTCGGCACCACTAGTGCCAGTAATGGTGTCATTACCGGAGGTTGAGAGAGCCTGTATTGTTCCTGCCGCGATCTGTGCAGCCGTCAAAGTTGTACCGTCGTTAAATTTAAAGAATTCAACCTGGGCAAACTTTGTTGCGTTAAATTGTCCCTTGATTGTTAGGGTATCTGAGACACCAGTAATTGAGATTCTCAAATCATTATTTATTTTCAGAAAGGTTACTTCTGACCGCGCAACATTTGCCGCAAACTGAATTGTGTCTGGCTGGTCTTCATAAACGGTATCAATACTTTCCTCAATCGTATCCTGTCCCGAACCTTTACCAAAAATGTAGGTATCACCGCCACCAAGTCCACGCAGTGTATCGTTGCCTGCTCCACCATCTATAATATCGGCAGTAAAGAACCCGGTAATAATATCGTTGCTACTTGTTCGTGCCTGCGCGAGTAAACGTTCTCTAATTTGAGCGTCGCTCCAGGTTATGCCATCGGTAAAGCGGATAGTTTCGATATCAGTCCAGCTTGGAAAATAGGCACCGTGTGCAAATTGACCTTTAATTGTAAGTCGATCTGTGGAGCTAGTAAAAGTGATAATTAAATCGTTACCGCTACGACTTAATCGGGTATTGGCTGCTGTGATACCAGTACCAAATGATATTGTATCAGCATCTTCATATGTTATTAGTCGTACTTCTTCCTCAATTACGTCTTGCCCGAAACCAGCAGCAAAAATGTAAGTATCTGAGCCGTCTTGTCCCCGCAATGTATCGTTTCCAGCCCCACCTGTGATTGTGTCGTTCGACCAAAACCCTTCAATAATGTCGTTGCCACTAGTTTGCTGTTGCTGGATATATCGTATCCGCAGGTCGGCAGTACTCCAATTAACACCATTGGAGAAGGAGAAAGTCTCAATTTCGGTAGGACGGTAATTAATCGTGCTGTAGTCGAATTGACCTTCTATCGTTAACGTTTCTCCGGTAGCCGTAATCGTCAGACGTACATTTTCCAAGGTAGTACCAGTGCGATCAATGCGTAGATCGCTGGGTAGAATATTACTGCCAAAGACAATGCGGTCGGCATTATAGGAGAGAATATTTGTCCATTCATCACGGATGATATCATTGCCGTAACCGCGATTATAGATGTAAGTATCGGAACCATTTCCCCCTTTGAGCGTATCGTTACCAGTTCCCCCATCAATGCGATCGTCAAGATGGGTGCCAACGATGAGATCAGCACCTGTTGTTTTGGCTGCGGCAATAATTTCTGCTGCTAAACTGACCCAGGTTTTTACAGTGCCATCAGACCAGACAAAACGTTCGATCTGCCAGAAGGCAATTGTGCCGAAAGGACCAGTTTCAACGTAGGTATACTGCTCCTGAACTCTGACTTGATCGGTTGTTCCTTTGATGCTAATGATTAGGTCTTGGGTTTCGCCATCGCGGCGGAAGGTAATATCAGAAACGGCAATACCAGCTTTGAATTGAAGTGTATCTGGCGTAGAGTCTAATACATAGTCAGGCGAGTCTTTAATGATATCTTGACCATCTCCGCGACCAAAAAGATAGGTGTCGCCGTCATCTCCACCATCCAGAAAATCATTACCTGCCTTGCCGTCGAGTGTATCTTTGTACCATGCGCCATAAAGGGAATCGTTGCCTGTGCTTCCTGTAGTCACCCTGCGTAGCACGTCTTCCCAGGTGAGAACGGTGCCATTTGCAAACTGAAACTTCTCAACACGATCGAACCAAGCAACACCCAGTAGATTAAACAGGTCTAACTTCACGCCTTTGAACTGGTTCTTGATGGTCAGTGTATCGGTAGAACTTGCTACTTGAATGACCAAATCATGGTTTGCCAGATGGGTGAAGGTAACATCCGCAGAGGTAATTGTGTCGCCAAACACCACCGTATCGTCTGTAGCCCAGTCGTAACCGAGTATACCGGAGATGAAAGTCTGGGGATATTTTGATTGGTCGTGAATAATATCCTGTCCTGAGCCACGATCAAATTGATAGGTATCACCGCCATCAAACCCAACTAGCAGATCGTTGCCTGTACTCGCGGCGAAGTCATCTGGGGTGCCAAAGCCGTAGGTTGCATCATTGCTAGTGGTTGTATAAGTTTTGATGATGGCAGTTTGGAGATCGAGCCAGTTCCAAGCTCCACCCTGTGAGAAAAATAATACTTCGATTCGGTTATCGATTGCAAACTTAGTCTGATAGCCAAGTGGTGTATAAGCAAATTGGTCTTTAATTACAATGCTGTCGCCAGTCCAGGCGAAGCGAATTGTGAGATCGTTGCTTGCACCGTCACGGGATAAACGTAGATCGTCGGCTGTTATACCAGTTAACAGGAGTGTATCGGCGGCATTGAGGAGTGGATTGGTCATTACATCCTGGATGATGTCGTTACCATCGCCGCGCGTGTAGTAGTAAATATCACCGTTCTCTCCACCTTGTAAGGTATCATCGCCAGTTAAGCCCTCCAGTTCGTCGGCGGTGCCAGTACCCTGAAGCAAATCATTACCACTTGTACCGCGTCCTATAGCGGCGGCGATGTCACCTGCGCCGTAAATTGTGCCATTGGCGAACTGAATATCTTCCACACCTTTGCCTGACACAGTTGGTGCGGCAGTCATGATCGCCAGTGGGGTTGCAAACTGATCTTTGATCGTAATCGTATCGCTGGAATTCTTGACGCTGATGACGAGATCTATTCCCCGGCGGGTGAACACCACATCTTGTGGATTGTAAACAGCAAGGCGAATGCGATCGCCACTTTCGCGACTTTCATTGTCAACGATCGTATCGCGACCAAAATTACGTCCATAGACATAAACATCTTGCCCAATGCCCCCAGTAATCGTATCGTCGCCTGCACCACCAACATAAATTTTGAGACCACTGTCATTGCTTCGTCCTAAAGCGTCATTACCAGCGTTGCCCAGCACCACACCAGTTAATCCTAACCCTGCTATCAGTTGAGCCAAGGTAAGCGATGTAGTGATTCCGTCTACTGCCCGCACTAGGCTTGCTACTTCAAAGTCAGCTTTGATGCTATTAGAGTCAGCCCGTAGTAAGACTTTGCTCAACGTGTTGAGCATGGGGCCCCAATTGGTATTCCATGATGTCAAGGCGGTTGATGCTGTTGTTGAAAGTTGCCGGATGGCGTTGCGGTAGATGTCGCTTAGTGTTGTCGGGCTGGTTGCTTGGAACAGATCGTTGGATAAATCGTAGGTGAGCGGCCCTAAAATCGACTTCAGTGGCCCTTGGGCAGCTAGTTTAATGGTTGCCCGATCAAGGGCATCATTCCAATTGGCAATTAGTTCATCGATGTTCGCAACTGATGGCACCCCATTACCGTCGCGGGGTGTTAGTTGCTCACCTGCATAAATTTCTAAGAAGGCCAATTTCCGCCGATCAAAGGCGGTGGTCATGGCAGTGGTGGGAACAGTATCGACTTTTGCCCAGCGAAATAGAATATCGTCTACTTTGTCTTTGAGAGCAGTCCAGGTTGTTGTGTTTGGCAGTGCGTTAAGGCTGCTCACCAAGTTTAGTAGCGTTGCATCGTTAGTCATGGACACGGGCAGATCGGGCAGAGTGCCGTAGCCTTTAAGTTTGGGTAGTGCGGCAGCAGCAGCGGAAACGGTTTTGTTGCCAAGATACTTCGTATCTAATTGACTAGCATCGAAGGCGACATCGGCGATCGTGCCAGTAGTGCCATTAGCGCGGGTGAATTTAGCGGTGGCACGAATGAGGTTATCTTGAATAGTTGTATTTGTGAGGTTAGTGGCACTCAGGCTGAGTGTGGTGACGCTGTTTTGGGTGAGGGTTGTCAATTCACCTGCGTCGGTGGTGCCATTTTTGTTGAGATCGCGCCATAGCTTGAGGCTGGCAAAGCCTGTATCTGCTGATGTGATCAGGTTATCGTTGTTAGTGTCAAGAGCTTTTAGAGCAGCAAAACCCGTGGTTGTGGCATTACCAAAGAGTTCGCTAATATCGTCGATTTTGCCATTGTTGTTTAGGTCGCGGGCGAGTAAGGCATCGTCTCCTTTTACCCAGGCGGTCTTTTCGGCAAATCCATCTTTATCGAGATCGAAATAGACACCGTTGTCCTGGCTGGTTAGTTCAATGCCATCACCATCCAAATCCAGCACTAGTGGATCAGTGCCGCTAAAGGTAACGCCAAACCCAGCAGCTAACGCCAGCTTGATTGTCTGCCGAATTGCTGAAATGCTGACTTGATTGGCAACTACTAGTTGAAATACAGTTACATGACCAGTGGCTGCACCTGTATCGAGATTAAGCGAGTAATTTTCAATGACTGCTTGTCCGCCACGTCCACGCCCAAATTGCACTAGAAGCTGATTGCTTGTGGTCAATCCGTAGCGAAATGTCGCCATCATAGGTATGTCAACCAGTAACATGAAAGGCAGCGCGGCATAACCCAATGGAACGACCGATAATAAGGAACTGAAGGGTGACCAATAAGCCCAACCGTCCTCATTCCATGTTTGTCGCACTCCCCCAGTCAAACAAAATGGACCCCAAGTGAGGTAATCCTCCGTACTCGCGTCCATGACGAAGGCACCATTTGCAAGGTTGAATATATCTTTGCCCGAACCTCCATATAGTAAATTTGTGCCTTTACCAGCAAAAAGTGTATCGTCACCACTGCCACCTTCGATGAGAAGACCGCTAGAACTTGTCAGTCCCCGTACATCGATTACATCGGCAGCAGCAGAACCGATAATGTGATCGACTCCCTTGATGATAAGCCCAGAGGGCTTTCCGTTGGGGTAGAAGAATGAAGTATCAGGGGTGAGGATTTCAATGCCGTTGCCATTCTGGTGGGTCTTAACACCATTAGAAAGCAAAGATAGATCGAGAAGATCGCGCTCGCCATTAGGCTGAGAGCCTAAATCGATATACTCAAAATTATTGGAGCCAAACCAGTCGTTCTTAACTTGGCTAGGATCGAATCCTTTGATAATTACAATATCCTTAAATTTGGTTCCAATAATTCTTTCAATACCAAGTAATGCATCGCGTCCACCATCACCATCCTTAGTTACATCAATAGCAGGAACATTAGGATCAAGTCTCTGCCCAAAAGTAACTGTTATGCCAGAAGAGGCTGAACTGTAATCGGCTGTATCAGCAGCACTGCCAAAAAGACGTTGCCAAAAGCCAGCGGGTCCTTGGTCACCACCGATAAGAAGATCGTTGCCTGCGCCTCCAATTAGAGTATCCTGACCTTTTCCGCCTTGAAGAACATCATCACCAGCATTGCCTCGCAAAATATCGTCACCATCATAACCAAGGATTATGTCATCGGCGCTGTTGCCATCTAGTGTGTCATTTTCAGTAGGGGCTGTGCCAAAAATATTTTCAAACACAGTATTACCCCTACCGCCGATAATGTAACCCTGGTTTGTACCGTTGAGCTTGATCTCAAATGGTTCAACCTTTCCACCTGCTCCAAAACCATCTAATGCTGCGCCACTCATAAACATGTGGTTCAGCCATTTTTCGGTAGGCGTTGATGGGTAGACGAGATTAAACGCCACGATTGCCAAAGCACTACTTGAGCCGATAATGCCAAGTCTATTCATCAAAAGAGGAACAGTAACACCAGGAGTTTGAAATATTACATTCCCAAGAGTGGACAACCCATTCGCAAATTGAGTCCACCAACCAGGCTGTTTTAGCTCTGCCCACAAAGCTTCTTCTTTAGCAGCACCTACAAGTTGCAAAGGAATATAAGCAGTCCAAGCTTCAGGCGGAAGACCATATTTTTCAAATACCTTGATGTGATAGTCACGGATTGCTCTTACAGATAAATCTAGGGAAGGAAGATTATTATTAAAGGCACTTCGTCTGGCTTCAAAATCTGCTTTCATCAGATCGAGTGAAAGCAAACTCCACTGTTGACCAGTCAAAGTGATACCTTTTTCCCTACCTACAGATTCAGCAAAGGCTCGTGCTACTCTACCACTGACACCTTCTACCGTAGCCACCTCACCAGCTAGTGCGCCGTATGATTCACCAAAAGAATTTAGTTTTATATAGTACTCAATATAATTATTATTGTTATACAGTACTTGCAGTTCGTTGAGTTGTGTTTGTGTAAGATTGGGTGCAGGCAT